>NZ_QTPU01000005.1:0-283752 GCF_003857805.1 Burkholderia sp. Bp9099 | reverse complement strand
TTTAAAGAGCATTTCTGCGAGGACCCGGAGGCTTTCTCAGCAGCGCTGCGTTTTCAGCAGCAGAGAAGCGAAATTATGAACCGCTTTTTTCAGTTCGTCAACAACTTTTTAACTACTTCGTTGCGACGGCTGGGGTTCAACTTCCTGCACCGCCGAGGCCGCTACGACCAGCCCGACAGCACCGCTTCCCTTCTTCTCCCGCGCTGCGTTTCCGTTAGCGCGAAAGAGGCGTGATTCTAAGCACGTGCCCTCGTCTGCGCAACCCCTTTGTGAAAATATTTTGAAAAGCCCCCGTGCGCTGCCGCGCACGGGGGCTTGGGGTTCGATGAACTACGTGCCTCCGGCGACCTTGAAGCGGCCGGCAATCCGTCGTTCTATATATATGGCGAGTTTACTTGCCGCCAGCCACGGCCTGCAGCTGCTCCACCGGCACCGCGTCGGCCATCGCCGTGTAACCGGCGTCGCTCGGGTGAATGCCGTCGCCGCTGTCGTAGCGGCGCTGCAGCACACTCGGGCGCGCCGGATCGCGCAGTACCGCGTCGAAGTCGACCACACCATCGAACCCGCCGCCGCTTCGGATCCACCGGTTCACCTCGAGCCGGATCGCCTCGCGCCCGGCCGGCAACGCCGCGGGCGTGAGCGTCGCACCGAAGATCTTCACCCCCTGGCGGTGTGCAGCCTCGATCAACCGGCGATAGCCGTCGATCAACGATGCCGCCGTGACCTGCGTATGCGGGTTGTCGCAATCCAGCCCCGCGCGCGGCGGCATCGCCGCAAAGTTGATGTCGTTGATACCGATCAGCACGATCGCCGCCTTCACCCCCGCGCGCGACAGCGCATCGCGCTCGAACCGCGACGCCAGCGACGTGCCGTAGCACGCCGAATCGCTCAGCAGACGATTGCCGCTGATCCCGAGATTCACGACGCCAAGCGAATCCGAACCTGCCGCGGACAGCCGGCGCGCCAGCGCGTCGGGCCAGCGACGGTTGCGGTTCAGGCTCGAGCGCAGCCCGTCGGTGATCGAGTCGCCGATCGCGGCGACGCTCGCCCGCGCGGCCCCGGCCTCGACGGCCAGTTCGGTCACCCACGCATACTGGGTAAAGCGCGCACGGAAGGCACCGCCGCCCGGATCGTTCACGTGATCACCCGGCGCCGATACGAAATTGAGCTGGTTCGACACGCGGTGCCACACGGTCATCCGCTGGTTCGCGCCCATCCGCAGACTGATCGCATACGGCTGCCCGGCCATCACGTCGATCGCCACCGCGTCGCTTTCGAGTTCCTGGCCCGGCGCGAGCGTCACCGACGCCTTGCCGCCGAAGCGCACGGCAGCACTCGCCCCGTCGGCAAGCGCCGCGCCGTCACCCGCGCGCGCAAGACCGGCGCCCTCGATCACCAGCGGCGCGCGACCGTACGCATTGCTCACGCGAATCCGCGCGGCATGCCCCGATACCGTCGGGTAGACGATCTGACGGACGGTCCGTCCGCCCACGTCGGGCGCGCGATAGAGCGGCGGCGGCGCAGCCAGGTCGGGAATCGGCTGCAATGCGGTCGCCCACGCGGCGACCCACCCGGCCGGTGCGGCCGAGGCGGCAAGCGGCGACAGGAACACGGACGCGCCCAGTACGGTCGCGACGAAACTGCTTCGAAATGACATCGGCGAAATCCTTATCGGAAAGCGGGCATTGTGCCGCAGAAGCGGCCCGTCTCACGCGCCGGACCGTCTTCCTGCCCTGGCGATCGCGCCCCGACGCCCCACGTTTACCCGAATCTCCCCGCAAATCCGCGAGAAATTTATTAACCGACCGGTCGGTTGGTTTATACTTCGCACACATTCAACCGGACGAGATCCTCCGCCATGTACACGCAATCCCTCGACATCCCCGGCAACGTCGCATCGCTCGACGCCGCAGCCGAGTCGCCCGAGCAGGCGCGGTTCGACGCGGTCATGGCCGCGGACGGCAAGATCGAACCGCAGGACTGGATGCCCGACGCCTATCGCAAGACGCTGGTGCGCCAGATTTCGCAGCACGCGCACTCGGAAGTCGTCGGCATGCTGCCGGAAGGCAACTGGATCTCGCGCGCGCCGAGCCTGAAGCGCAAGGCGATCCTGCTCGCGAAGGTCCAGGACGAAGCCGGTCACGGCCTCTATCTATATAGCGCGGCGGAAACGCTCGGCGTCTCGCGCGATTCGCTGATCGACGCGCTGCACGCCGGCAAGGCGAAATACTCGAGCATCTTCAACTACCCGACGCCGACCTGGGCCGACGTCGGCGTGATCGGCTGGCTCGTCGACGGCGCCGCGATCATGAACCAGATCCCGCTGTGCCGCTGCACGTATGGCCCGTACGCGCGCGCGATGATCCGCGTCTGCAAGGAAGAGTCGTTCCACCAGCGCCAAGGCTTCGATGCGCTGCTGTCGATGATGAAGGGCACCGACGCGCAGCGTGCGATGGTCCAGCAGGCGGTGAACCGCTGGTGGTGGCCGGTGCTGATGATGTTCGGCCCGAGCGACGCCGATTCGGTCCACAGCAACCAGTCCGCAAAATGGGGCATCAAGCGGATCACGAACGACGACCTGCGGCAGAAGTTCGTCGACGCGACGGTCGACCAGGCGAAGGTGCTCGGCGTGACGCTGCCCGACCCCGACCTGAAATGGAACGAGGCACGCGGCCACCACGACTACGGCGCGATCGACTGGGACGAATTCTGGCGCGTCGTCAACGGCGACGGCCCGTGCAACAAGGAACGCCTCGCGACCCGCGTGAAAGCGCACGACGACGGCGCATGGGTGCGCGAAGCCGCGCTCGCGCACGAGGCGAAGCGCCGCGCCCGCGCCGAACAGCACGCCGCCTGAGCGGCAACCATCGAATACAGGATTCAGGAGAGAGTGATGAACAAGGAATGGCCGATCTGGGAAGTGTTCGTGCGCAGCAAGCAGGGCCTCGACCACAAGCATTGCGGCAGCCTGCACGCGGCCGACGCGTCGATGGCGCTGCGCATGGCGCGCGACGTCTACACGCGCCGCCAGGAAGGCGTGAGCATCTGGGTGGTGCCGTCGTCGGCGATCACCGCGTCGGATCCGGCCGAGAAGGCCGAGCTGTTCGAACCGGCGGGCGACAAGATCTACCGTCACCCGACGTTCTACACGCTGCCCGACGAAGTCAACCACATGTAACGCCCGCGCCATGACGATCACGCCCGAACACCTCTCCTACGTGCTGCGCCTCGCGGACAACGCGCTGATCCTCGGTCAGCGCAACGCCGAGTGGTGCGGCCACGGCCCGATCCTCGAGGAAGACATCGCGCTCACCAACATGAGCCTCGACCTCATCGGCCAGGCCCGCATGCTGTATACGCACGCAGCCGAACTCGAGCGCCAGCTGAACGGCGCGACGAAGACGGAAGACGATTACGCGTACTTCCGCACGGAGCGCGAGTTCGCGAACTTCACGCTCGCCGAGCTGCCGCACTACGGCCCGATCGCCGGCACCGCGCACGCCGACAAGGATTACGCGGTGACGATCGTGCGCAACTTCCTCTACGCGACGCTGATGCTGCACGTGTGGACCGCGCTCGAAACGTCGACGGACGCCCAACTGGCCGCGATCGCCGCAAAATCGGTGAAGGAGACCCGCTATCACGTGCAGCACGCGCGCGAATGGCTGGTGCGCCTCGGCGACGGCACCGACGAATCGCATCGCCGCGCTCAGGCCGCGCTGGACTACCTGATTCCGTACACGCGCGAATGCTTCGCGGCCGACGCGATCGACGACGCGGTCTGCGCATCGGGCATCGGGCCGGCACCGGCCGCGCTCGAAGCCGCATGGCGCGCGGACGTGCACGAAGCGCTCGCGGAAGCGACGCTCACCCTGCCGGCGCCCGTGCAGCACGTGAGCACCGGCAAGCAGGGCGAGCACTCGGAGCACATGGGCTACCTGCTCGCGGAAATGCAGAGCCTCGCGCGCCAGCACCCTGGCGCGACCTGGTAACCCGCCGCCCCAACGGAGCCCGACGATGTCCGTCCAGACCGCCGCCCCAGCCGACCCGACGCCCGCCGCGCACCGCAACGATCCGTTGCTCGCGCGCGCGTGGGACGTGCTCGAAGCCGTGCCCGATCCCGAGATTCCGGTCGTGTCGATCCGCGAGCTCGGCATCCTGCGCGACGTCCGTCGCGCGGACGACGGCCAGCTCGAAGTCGTGATCACGCCGACCTACTCCGGCTGCCCGGCGATGTCGCAGATCGCCGAGGACATCGCCGCGGCAATGCAGGCCGCCGACCTGCCGCCGCACCGGATCGAGACGGTGCTCGCCCCCGCGTGGACGACCGACTGGATCACGCAGGAAGCGCGCGACAAGCTGCGCGCGTACGGCATCGCGCCGCCCGTCGGCCAGTGCGGCAGCGCCGCGCCGCGGGAAAACGTCGTGCGTTTCGTGCCGCGCCCCGTCGCGGCGCCCGTGTGCCCGCGCTGCGGCTCAGCCAACACAGAGCGCCTCGCGCAATTCGCGTCCACGGCCTGCAAGGCGCTGTATCGCTGCGTCGACTGCCGCGAACCCTTCGACTACTTCAAACCTTACTGAAATGAAACAGCCCCCACGCTCTCTTCATTCGCTGCCCCCCGAGGGGGCCGACGCCCCCGTTGGGGCGGCCCGGCGGGGGTCGTCAACCCCGCAATTTCACCCGCTGCGTATCCGCGACGTGCGGCCCGAGACCGCCGACGCCGTTACCGTCTCCTTCGACGTGCCGCCCGAGCTGCGCGACGCGTACCGCTTCACGCAGGGCCAGTTCGTCACGCTGAAGACCCACATCGACGGCGAGGAAACGCGCCGGTCGTACTCGATCTGCGTCGGCACGACCGACTACGACCGCGACGGCGAACTGCGCATCGGCATCAAGCGCGTGCGCGGCGGCCGTTTCTCGAATTTCGCGTTCGACACGCTGCAGCCGGGTCACACGATCGACGTGATGACACCGGACGGCCGCTTCTTCACGCATCTGAACGCGGACCACGGCAAGCAGTACGTCGCGTTCTCCGGCGGGTCGGGCATCACGCCGGTGCTCGCGATCGTGAAGACGACGCTCGAACTCGAACCGCGCAGCACGTTCACGCTGATCTACGGCAACCGCAGCGTCGACGCGATCATGTTCGCGGAGGAACTCGAGGACCTGAAGAACCGCTACATGAGCCGCTTCGTCCTGTACCACGTGCTGTCGGACGACCAGCAGGACGTCGAGCTGTTCAACGGTGTGCTCGACCAGGCGAAATGCGCGGAATTCCTCGCGACGCTGACGCCAGCCGACGCAATCGACGAAGCGTTCATCTGCGGCCCGGCGCCGATGATGGACGCGGCCGAAGCCGCGCTGAAGGCAGCCGGCGTGCCGCAGGCGAAAGTGCACGTCGAACGCTTCGGCACGCCGCTGCCGCAGGCGGGCGCGCCCGTCGTCGAGATCACCGACCAGACGCCGGCTGCCGACCTCGAAATCGTGCTCGACGGCAAGAAACGCAAGCTGCGCCTGCCGTACGAAGGCGTGAGCCTGCTCGACGTCGGCCTGCGCGCGGGCCTCGCGCTGCCGTACGCGTGCAAGGGCGGCGTGTGCTGCACGTGCCGGGCGAAGGTGGTCGAAGGCGAGGTCCGGATGGAGAAGAACTACACGCTCGAGGAACACGAAGTGAAGGACGGCTTCGTGCT
The DNA here is from genome assembly GCF_003857805.1 of Burkholderia sp. Bp9099. Taxonomy (NCBI): domain Bacteria; kingdom Pseudomonadati; phylum Pseudomonadota; class Betaproteobacteria; order Burkholderiales; family Burkholderiaceae; genus Burkholderia; species Burkholderia sp. Bp9099. Next base: position 278,061 of record NZ_QTPU01000005.1, on the reverse strand, counting down.
CACGTGCCAATGCCACCCGATCAGCGACAAGGTCGTCGTGAGCTTCGACGAGCGTTGAGCGGCGTCGCGCCGGCGCGCCGCGCCGGTTTCTCGTCGTCACACATCTCGCTTACACTAGGGGCCGCCGGCCGGCTGGACGTCTTCACGTCCGCCCGGCCGGCGGTTTTCTTTTGTTGACGACAGACCGATGAGTACCATTCACGTGATTCAGGGCGGCACCGCTGCCGCGTCGCTGCGCGAGGCCCTCGCGCAAGCCGGACGCGACGAGCGCGTCGTCGGATTGCTCGACGATCTCGCGGTCGGTCCGCTGAAGGGCGCCGACGAGACGCCCGACACGCGCGCCGCCTTCTGGCAGCGCGTGCTCGGCGACGCGATTCCCGACTGGAACGCGGAAATCGAAGGCGAATTCGCCCGCCTCGACCAGCTCGCGACCGAGACGGGCCAGGTGGTCGTCTGGCACGCGCCGAGCGTCGGCGACAAACTGCTGCTGCGCCGCGTCGCCTATCACCTGCGCAACGTGCCGCAGCGCCTGAACGAGGTGCGGCTGTCGGCCGCGGACCTCGACGCGCCGCAGCGTGCGGCGCTGACCCGCACCGACCAGGCCTGTTCGACCGGGATGTTCTCGCCGGCGGCGCTCGCGCGCAAACGGCCGCTGGCCGCACCGATCTCGGTGCTGCGCATCGGCCGCCTCGCACTCGAATGGCAGGAGGCGAAGCACCTGAATGCCGAGTTGCGCTACTGGGTCAGCAACACCATCAAGAGCGGCCAATACGCGGACCTCGACGCGCTGATCGTCGCGCACGCGGAAACCGGCTGGCTGCCCGCTCGACGCGTCGTCGGCGGCATCATGGCCGGCGCCGACCGCGGCGGGCTGTTCGTCAGCGACTCGATCGCCTGGTGGCGCTGCCGCGAACTCGCGGCAGCCGGCCGGCTCGAGCTGCAGGACGACGCGCCGGCCGCCCTTTCTTCCACGCAGGTGCGCGCGCCCGCCGCGCCTCGCTAACGCTACTCTTTCGCATTCGACCATGGCCCGTACCCGAGCGCCCGACCACGAATCCCAGCGCGAGCAGATCCTCGATCTCGCCGCCGAGAAATTCGCGCAGACGAGCTACCCGAGCACGTCGATGTCCGATCTCGCGACCGCGAGCGGCACGTCGAAGGCACGTCTCTATCACTATTACGAGAGCAAGGAAGCGATCCTGTTCGACCTGCTCGACCGTTACACGAAGCGGTTGATGCTGATCATCGCCGAGGTTGAAGGTGCGAGCCAGCGGCGCGGCCTCAGCGAACGCGACGCGTTCGCCGAGCTGGTGCGCGCGTTCCTCGCCGAGTACGAGACGTCGCACAGCCGCCATGTCGCGCTGCTCAACGACGTGAAGTATCTCGAGGACGCCCAGCGCGAAATCGTGCTCGACCGCCAGCGCGACATCGTCGCGGCATTCGCGCGCCAGCTCGCGCGCGCCTATCCGGACCGGATCTCGAAGGAAAACCAGACGTCGGTCACGATGATGGTGTTCGGGATGATCAACTGGACGTTCACATGGCTCAAGCCGGGCGGCCGCCTCGGCTACCGCGACTTCGCCGAGCAGGTGATCGACCTGATGGAGCACGGGCTGTCGTCTGGCGCGTGATTGCCGCGCAGCAGCATGCGTTGCGCGGCGGGTACACTGCGACAGGCCGCCGCGCATTTCATGTGATGAATTTTAAATCGCTTATAAATCAAATAGATAGCAAATGAACTAAGCGGATTTAGAATTCGCCCTCGGCACAAATAACGTCAAATACGGGTTTTCCCCAACCCGCTCGGGTAAAATGCTGTTGCATTGCACAAGCTGCTTGTGCGGCTACAGACTGAGGAACCCACGATGAACACGCAACTCGACCGCCGTGCCGATGCTGTCGGCCACGCCGGTACTGCGCCGGTTCTCGTCAGGGAACTGGCTTCCAAAGACCGTGAGCGAATGCTCACCCACTTTCTCTCGCTCAACGAAGAGGACCGCCTGCTGCGCTTCGGCCAGATGGTGCCCGACCACGTGATCGAGAACTATGTCCGTACGATCGACTTCGGTCGCGACACGGTGTTCGGCGTGTTCGACCATGGGCTCGAACTGATCGGCGTCGGCCACCTGGCGTATCTGCCCGCGGAAGGCGACAAGCGCACGGCCGAATTCGGCGTGTCGGTGCTCGAAAGCGCCCGCGGACGTGGCGTCGGCTCGAAGCTGTTCGAGCGCGCGGCGATCCGCAGCCGGAACACCCGCGTGACGATGCTGTACATGCATTGCCTGTCGCGCAATGCGACGATGATGCACATCGCGAAGAAATCCGGGATGCGGATCGAATACGCGTACGGCGAAGCCGATGCGTACCTGTCGCTGCCGCCGGCCGACCACGCGACGATCCTCGCCGAGATGCTGCAGGAACAGGCCGCGGTGTTCGACTACGCGCTCAAGCGCCAGGCACACCGCACGTCGAAGTTCATCGAATCGCTGATGCCTGCCGCGCTGACGGCATAACATCGGCCGACCGGGCTGCCCTGCGGGGCGCCCGGCCTTCCCTTCCTTCTCGCCTTCCCCGCGCCGCACGCTAGCGCACCGACCGGATCGGCAACGCCGTCGTCTCCTTGAAGCACTCGAGCGAGAAGCTCGTCTTCACGTCGATCACCGACGGATGGTGCAGCAAGTGCTCCTGCACGAAGCGGGAGAAGTGCGCCATGTCCTCGACCTGCACGCGAAGCAGGTAATCCATGTCGCCCGTCATCGCATGACACGCGACCACCTCCGGCCAGGTCTGCACGGCCGCGCGGAACAGTTCCGCGTGGGTCGCACCCGCGCGCGCCGACGTCTCGTCGGCACGGACCGGCGCCAGGCCACCACGCTTCTCGAGCCGTACGCTCACGTACGCCAGCAGGTCGAGCCCGAGCTTCTGGGGATCGAGCAGCGCGACGTAGCCGGTGATCACGCCGATCTCCTCGAGCCGCCGGATCCGCCGCAGGCACGGGCTCGGCGACAGGTTCACGCGCTCGGCGATCTCCTGGTTCGACAGGCGGCCGTTCTCCTGAAGAATCGCCAGAATCCGCCGGTCGATGGCATCCAATTCGGCTTGCGCCATTTTCTGCCCTCCGTTGATTATTTTCAGACTGGAAATTGCGCCATCGTAGGCACGGACGATTAAGTTCGCAAGTTTTCGCTCGCGCCTGCCCGCTACACTTTGTCGCACGTACCGATTCGTTGCGCACGCCGACACGTGCGCCGCGTTCGACATCGAACCGGGCCGCACACGCGCACGTCGCGCCGGCCGATCGCCCCGCACAGGAGACACGACATGCAGATCCCCAACTGGGACAACCCCGTCGGCACCGACGGCTTCGAATTCATCGAATACACCGCGCCGGATCCGAAAGCGCTCGGACAACTGTTCGAGCGGATGGGTTTCACCGCGATCGCCCGCCATCGTCACAAGGACGTGACGGTCTACCGCCAGGGCGACATCAACTTCATCATCAACGCCGAGCCCGATTCGTTCGCGCAGCGCTTCGCGCGCCTGCACGGCCCGTCGATCTGCGCGATCGCATTTCGCGTGCAGGACGCCGCGAAGGCTTACCAGCACGCGCTCGAACTCGGCGCGTGGGGCTTCGACAACAAGACGGGCCCGATGGAGCTGAACATCCCGGCGATCAAGGGCATCGGCGATTCGCTGATCTATTTCGTCGACCGCTGGCGCGGCAAGAACGGCGCGCAACCGGGCGCGATCGGCGACATCAGCATCTATGACGTCGACTTCGAACCGATCGCCGGCGCGAACCCGAACCCGGTCGGCCACGGCCTCACCTACATCGACCACCTGACGCACAACGTGCATCGCGGCCGCATGCAGGAATGGGCCGAGTTCTACGAGCGGCTGTTCAACTTCCGCGAAGTGCGCTATTTCGACATCGAAGGCAAGGTGACGGGCGTGAAGTCGAAGGCGATGACGTCGCCGTGCGGCAAGATCCGGATTCCGATCAACGAGGAAGGCTCGGACACGGCCGGCCAGATCCAGGAATACCTCGACGCCTATCACGGCGAAGGCATCCAGCACATCGCGCTCGGCACGAACGACATCTACGGCGCGGTGGACGGCCTGCGCAGCAAGGAAGTGAAGCTGCTCGACACGATCGACACGTATTACGAGCTGGTCGACCGCCGCGTGCCGAACCACGGCGAATCGCTGGACGAGCTGAAGAAGCGCAAGATCCTGATCGACGGCGCCCGCGACGACCTGCTGCTGCAGATCTTCACCGAGAACCAGATCGGCCCGATCTTCTTCGAGATCATCCAGCGCAAGGGCAACCAGGGCTTCGGCGAAGGCAACTTCAAGGCGCTGTTCGAATCGATCGAGCTCGACCAGATCCGCCGCGGCGTGGTCCAGGACAAGGCCTGACGCAGAAGGCCGCGCGGCGCCCGGCGGGCCCGGGCGTCCGCGCGAACATCGGCGGCACAAGGAAAAAGGGCGGGAATCCTGCGATTCCCGCCCTTTCGTCATTCCGGCGCGGCCCGGCGGCCGCGCGAACGGATCAACGCACGTTCGCCTGCGACACGACCGCACGCGCGGCCGCCGGCTGTGCGTCGGCATCCTGCGCCGGCGCGATCTGACGCATCTGCGCGCCGGCTGCCGCCAGTGCGCTCGCGCCGCGCGCGTGCACCGGGCCGGTCATCGCGAAGAACGCGGCGGACACGATCAGGAAACTCTGGATATGACGTGTGTTCATTGCACCTCCTGTAAAACTGCCGGCGCCTCCCCGGTTGCGTCGAAACGAGCCGACGCGACCGGGCACCTCCGGCAGGCCGACAAGATTAACGGCATTTGTCCGATGATGGGCGCGCCTTTACATGCCTTTACATGATGTAACGCATAGTCGCGCCATTTAGTCGGCGTGCCGCGGCACGCCGGCCGGTGGTCGGCGGGTTTATCCCAGTGCTACCATCACTTAAAACCGGCCAATATGCCGGCCACTGCCGACACGTTCACAAGACGTCGACGCAATCGAAGCTTTGGTGATCCCAAACTGGGTGGAGGAGACTGTTAATGAATGCCCCGCTAGACGCAGGCCAACGCGCATCGCTCGAAGCCGCGCTGAAGTCCGTCACGCTTGACGACAAATACACGCTCGAACGCGGCCGCGCGTACATGAGCGGCATCCAGGCGCTCGTGCGCCTGCCGATGCTGCAGCAGGAGCGCGACCGCGCCGCCGGCCTCAATACGGCCGGCTTCATTTCCGGCTACCGCGGCTCGCCGCTCGGCGGCCTCGATCTGTCGCTCTGGAAAGCCAAGCAGCACCTGGCGGCCCACCAGATCGTCTTTCAGCCCGGCCTCAACGAAGATCTCGCCGCCACCGCCGTGTGGGGCTCGCAGCAGGTCAACCTGTACCCCGGCGCGAAGCACGACGGCGTGTTCGGCATGTGGTACGGCAAGGGGCCGGGCGTCGACCGCACCGGCGACGTCTTCAAGCACGCGAACTCGGCCGGCTCGTCGAAGCACGGCGGCGTGCTCGTGCTCGCCGGCGACGACCACGCGGCGAAATCGTCGACGCTCGCGCACCAGTCCGAACACATCTTCAAGGCCTGCGGGCTGCCGGTGCTGTTCCCGTCCAACGTGCAGGAATATCTCGACTTCGGCCTGCACGGCTGGGCGATGAGCCGCTACTCGGGCCTGTGGGTCGCGCTGAAGTGCGTGACGGACGTGGTCGAATCGTCGGCGTCGGTCGACATCGACCCGCATCGCACCGAGATCGTGCTGCCGACCGACTTCATCCTGCCGGAAGGCGGCCTGAACATTCGCTGGCCGGACCCGCCGCTCGTGCAGGAAGCACGGCTGCTCGACTACAAGTGGTACGCGGCGCTCGCCTATGTGCGCGCGAACAAGCTCGACCGGATCGAGATCGACTCGCCGAATGCGCGCTTCGGGATCATGACGGGCGGCAAGGCGTACCTCGACGTGCGCCAGGCGCTGACCGACCTCGGCCTCGACGACGAAACCTGTGCGCGGATCGGCATCCGCCTGTACAAGGTCGGCTGCGTGTGGCCGCTCGAAGCGCAGGGCGCGCAGGCGTTCGCGCGCGGCCTCGACGAAATCCTCGTCGTCGAGGAAAAGCGCCAGATCCTCGAATACGCGATCAAGGAAGAGCTGTACAACTGGCCCGATGCGCAGCGCCCGCGCGTGTTCGGCAAGTTCGACGAGAAGGACGGCGCCGGCGGCGAATGGTCGGTGCCGATGGGCAACTGGCTGCTGCCCGCGCACTACGAACTGTCGCCCGCGATCATCGCGAAGGCGATCGCGACGCGCCTCGAGAAGTTCGAGCTGCCGTCCGACGTGCGCGCGCGCATCGCCGCGCGGCTCGCGGTGATCAACGCGAAGGAAATGGCGCTCGCGAAGCCGCACGTGCAGACCGAGCGCAAGCCGTGGTTCTGCTCGGGCTGCCCGCACAACACGTCGACCAACGTTCCGGAGGGCTCGCGCGCGATCGCCGGGATCGGCTGCCATTACATGACGGTGTGGATGGACCGCAGCACGAGCACCTTCAGCCAGATGGGCGGCGAAGGCGTGCCGTGGATCGGCCAGGCACCGTTCACCGACGAGAAGCACGTGTTCGCGAACCTCGGCGACGGCACCTATTTCCACTCGGGCCTGCTGGCGGTGCGCGCGGCGATCTCGTCGAAGGCGAACATCACCTACAAGATCCTCTACAACGATGCCGTGGCGATGACGGGCGGCCAGCCGGTCGACGGCGTGCTGACGGTGCCGCAGATCACGCACCAGCTCGCGTCCGAGGGCGCGAAGAAGATCGTGATCGTCACCGACGAGCCGGAGAAGTACGACAGCCAGAAAGCCCTGCTCGCACCGGGCGTGACGATTCATCACCGCGACCAGCTCGACGACGTGCAGCGCGAGCTGCGCGAGATCGAGGGCACGACGATCCTGATCTACGACCAGACCTGCGCGACCGAGAAGCGCCGCCGCCGCAAGCGCGGCACGTATCCGGATCCGGCGAAGCGCGTCGTGATCAACGACGCGGTGTGCGAAGGCTGCGGCGACTGCTCGGTGCAGTCGAACTGCCTGTCGGTCGAACCGCTCGAAACGGAATTCGGCACGAAGCGCCAGATCAACCAGTCGAGCTGCAACAAGGACTTCTCGTGCGTGAAGGGCTTCTGCCCGAGCTTCGTCACGGTCGAAGGCGGCCAGCTGAAGAAGCCGAAGGCCGTGTCGGTCGACGGCGGCGCGCTGCCGCCGATTCCGGAGCCGACGCTGCCGGCGATCGACCGTGCGTACGGCGTGCTCGTCACGGGCGTCGGCGGCACGGGCGTGGTCACGATCGGCGCGCTGCTCGGGATGGCCGCGCACCTGGAGAACAAGGGCGTGACCGTGCTCGACGTGACCGGCCTCGCGCAGAAGGGCGGCGCCGTGATGAGCCACGTGCAGATCTCGCACGCGCCGACCGACATCCACGCGACGCGGATCGCGATGGGCGAAGCCGACCTCGTGATCGGCTGCGACGCGATCGTCACGGCCGGCGACGAATGCACGTCGCGGATGCGGCACGACGCGACGCGCGTGGTCGTCAACAGCGCGCAGACGCCGACCGCCGAGTTCATCAAGAACCCGAACTGGGCGTTCCCTGGCCTGTCCGCAGAGAACGACATCCGCGCGGCAGCCGGTGAAGCCGTCGACTTCATCGACGCGAACCGCTTCGCGGTCGCGCTGCTCGGCGACGCGATCTACACGAACCCGTTCGTGCTCGGCTACGCGTGGCAGAAGGGCTGGCTGCCGCTCACGCTCGCGTCGCTCGAACGCGCGATCGAGCTGAACGCGGTGTCGGTCGAGAAGAACCGCGCGGCGTTCGACTGGGGCCGCCGCGCCGCGCACGATCTCGCGAGCGTGAAGCAGGCTGCGGCCGGCGATGCACGCCACGCGCAGGGCGCCACGGTGATCGCGCTGCACACGAAGAAGGCGGTCGACGCACTGATCGCGAAGCGCGTGGAGTTCCTCACCGCGTACCAGAACGCCGCGTACGCATCGCGCTATGCGGCCTTCGTCGACACGGTGCGGGCGGCCGAACGCGCGCTGGCGGACGGCGACGCCGTGCAGGAGCCGTTGACCGAAGCGGTCGCGCGCAACCTGTTCAAGCTGATGGCGTACAAGGACGAGTACGAGGTCGCGCGGCTGCAGTCCGATCCCGCGTTCCTCGCGCGCCTGTCGTCGCAGTTCGAAGGCGACTGGAAACTGAAGTTCCACCTCGCGCCGCCGCTGTTCGCGAAAACGGACGCACACGGCCATCTCGTGAAGAAGGCGTACGGCCCGTGGATGCTGTCGGCGTTCCGGCTGCTCGCGAAGGCGAAGTTCCTGCGCGGCACGGGGCTCGACCCGTTCGGCCGCACCGCGGAGCGCCGCACCGAGCGCGCGCTGATCAGCGAGTACGAAGCGCTGATCGGCGAAGTGCTGGGCAAGCTGAACGCGGCCAACCGCCCGCTCGCGCTCGAGCTCGCGGCGCTGCCGGACGGCATTCGCGGCTACGGCCACGTGAAGGAGAACAACCTGCGCGCGGTACGCCAGAAGTGGGACACGCTGCTCGCGAAGTGGCGTTCGCCGACGGGCGGCCAGTCGCATCAGCAGGTCGCGTGACGGCGCGCGGCGGGCGTTCGCGGCCGGGACGCCCGCGGCCGCGTAGCCCCGCCCACGGCAGTGCATAAAAAAACGCCACGGAACGCAGGTTCCGTGGCGTTTTTCATTGCGCCGCGCATGACGCGCGGCGCACGCGGGCGCGAACTTACTTCGTGTTCGCGTTCGCGGCGGCCACTGCCGTCATGTTGATGATCCGGCGCACGGTCGCGGCCGGCGTCAGGATGTGGACCGGCTTCGCGGCGCCGAGCAGGAACGGGCCGACCGTCACGCCTTCGCCGCCGACCATCTTCAGCAGGTTGTACGCGATGTTCGCCGCTTCGACGTTCGGCATGATCAGCAGGTTCGCTTCGCCCGACAGCGTCGTACCCGGGAACGCGGCCTTGCGGACCGCTTCCGACAGCGCCGCGTCACCGTGCATTTCGCCGTCGACTTCGAGGGTCGGCGCACGCTCGCTGATCAGCTTGCGGGCCTCGGCCATGCGGCGCGACGATGCCGACGGCGCGCTGCCGAAGTTCGAGTTCGACAGCAGCGCGGCCTTCGGCGCGATGCCGAAACGCTCGATCTCGGCGGCCGCCTGGATCGTCATGTCGGCGAGCTGTTCCGCGCTCGGCACTTCGTTCACGTACGTGTCGCACAGGAACAGGTTGCGGCCCGGCAGCATCAGCAGGTTCATCGCCGCGTAGTGCTCGGCGCCCTGCGCACGGCCCAGCACCTGCTCGATGAACTTCAGGTGCGTGTGGTACGTGTCGATCATCCCGCAGATCATGCCGTCCGCGTCGCCCAGGTGCACGAGCATCGCGCCGATCAGCGTGTTGAACTTGCGCAGCGCGGCCTTCGCGACTTCCGGCGTGACGCCGTCACGCGCGCCGATCTCGTGGTATGCCTGCCAGTAGCGGTGGTAGCGCGTATCGTCTTCCGGATTCACGATCTCGAAATCGACGCCCGCCTTCAGCTTCGAGCCGATCTTCGCGAGGCGCATCTCGACGACCGACGGACGGCCGACGATGATCGGCTTCGCGATCTTTTCCTGCAGCACGAACTGCGCGGCGCGCAGCACGCGCTCGTCCTCGCCCTCGGCGAACACGATGCGCGCCTGCTTCGTCTTCGCGGTCGCGAACACCGGGCGCATCACCATGCCGGTGCGGTAGACGGTCGCGCCGAGTTGCTCGCGGTATGCGTCCATGTCCTGGATCGGACGCGTGGCGACGCCCGAATCCATCGCGGCTTGCGCGACGGCCGGCGCGATCTTGATGATCAGGCGCGGATCGAACGGCTTCGGAATCAGGTAGTCCGGCCCGAACTCGAGCGAGTGGCCTTCATACGCCTTCGCGACTTCCTCGCTCTGGTCGGTTTCCTGGGCCAGCTCGGCGATCGCGCGCACGCACGCGAGCTTCATTTCTTCCGTGATCGTCGTCGCGCCGACGTCGAGCGCGCCGCGGAAGATGAACGGGAAGCACAGCACGTTGTTGACCTGGTTCGGGTAGTCCGAACGGCCGGTCGCGACGATCGCGTCCGGGCGCACGGCCTTCGCGTCTTCCGGGCGGATTTCCGGCTCCGGGTTCGCGAGCGCCAGGATCAGCGGGCGCTCGCCCATCGTCTTGACCATGTCCTGCTTCAGCACGCCCGCGCTCGAGCAGCCGAGGAACACGTCCGCGCCGACGATCGCGTCGGCGAGCGTGCGCGCGTCGGTGGTCGCCGCATAGCGCTGCTTCGACGGGTCGAGGTTGCCGCGCCCTTCGTAGATCACGCCCTTCGAATCGGCGACGAGGATGTTCGACTTCGTGAGACCCAGGTTCACCAGCAGGTCCAGACAAGCGATCGCTGCCGCGCCCGCGCCGGAACACACGAGCTTCACTTCGGACAGCTTCTTGCCGACGACCTTCAGGCCGTTCAGGATCGCGGCCGACGCGATGATCGCGGTGCCGTGCTGGTCGTCGTGGAAGACGGGGATCTTCATGCGCTCGCGCAGCTTCTGCTCGATGTAGAAGCATTCCGGCGCCTTGATGTCCTCGAGGTTGATGCCGCCGAGCGTCGGCTCGAGCATCGCGATCGCCTCGACGAGCTTGTCGGGGTCGGACTCGGACAGTTCGATGTCGAACACGTCGATGCCCGCGAACTTCTTGAACAGGCAGCCCTTGCCTTCCATCACCGGCTTCGCGGCCAGCGGGCCGATGTTGCCGAGGCCCAGCACGGCCGTGCCGTTCGTGATGACGCCGACGAGGTTGCCGCGCGACGTGTACTTCTGCGCGTCGAGCGGATCGGCGTGGATCGCCTCGCACGCCGCGGCGACGCCCGGCGAATACGCGAGCGACAGATCGAGCTGGTTCGACAGCGGCTTGGTCGGGGTGACCGAAATCTTGCCGGGTTTCGGGTTCAGGTGATAAGCGAGAGCGGCCTGCTTCAGTTGTTCGTCCATGATTGACCTGCGAGAGACATGCGAAATTTTTGACGGTTCAGTACACAGCACCTTGGGCCGCGTCTGCTTGAATCGAGGGGGTGGTCGACTGCGAGACGGCACGCGACGCGCCGGGTCGGCACGCCATCGAACCTTGGCGGGTGGCAAGAGGAAAGTACAAAGTACTGAACGATTTCTAAGGGTCGCCTAGTGTACACCCCCTAAATGCCGCCTGTTGGTGCAGCGCGGCATCCTTGCCATCAGCATCGGGCTGGTCGTGCCCCGTTTGTTTCACCGGTGGCGAGCCGCGCGCCGAACCTGCGCGAATTCCGCCGAAAACCGGCCTGAATCGGGTAAAATAGCGGGCTACGCGCGCAGCGATGCGATTGTTGGCCCGATGGGTCCGTCGATCGCACCCCGGCCCCTCGGGCAGGTTCCCCTTGCTGCGCCACCGGGCCCGCGCCCGCTCTTCGCTCATCACCCAAGGAATGCCCATGACAGGCTACGATCGTCAGTCGATCTCGGATACGACCGCCAAAATCCTGCTCGAAGTGCAGGCGGTGCACTTCAACGCCGAAAAACCGTTCATCTTCACGTCCGGCTGGGCAAGCCCCGTCTACATCGACTGCCGCAAGCTGATCTCGTATCCGCGCGTGCGTCGTGCGCTGATGGAAATGGCGGAAACGACGATCATGCGCGACGTCGGCTTCGAGCAGATCGACTCGGTGGCGGGCGGCGAGACGGCCGGCATCCCGTTCGCGGCATGGCTCGCGGACCGCATGATGGTGCCGATGCAGTACGTGCGCAAGAAACCGAAGGGCTTCGGCCGCAACGCGCAGATCGAGGGTCATCTGGAAGAAGGCTCGCGCGTGCTGCTGGTGGAAGACCTGACGACCGACAGCCGCAGCAAGATCAACTTCGTCAACGCGCTGCGCACCGCGGGCGCGACGGTGAACCACTGCTTCGTGCTGTTCCACTACAACATCTTCAAGGAAAGCGTGTCGGTCCTGAAGGACATCGATGTCGACCTGCACGCGCTGGCGACCTGGTGGGACGTGCTGCGCGTCGCGAAGGCGTCGGGCTACTTCGAGACCAAGACGCTCGACGAAGTCGAGAAGTTCCTGCATGCGCCGGCCGAGTGGTCGGCCGCGCACGGCGGCGCGACGGCCCCGAAGGAGTAACGCCGAGCCGGCACGCAGCCGGCACCCTGGCTGAAAAAACCGCTCGCCTGGCCGCGAGCGGTTTTTTTTCGTCCGTCGATCGGCATCGCGGCCGGCCCGAATCGCGGGCCACGGCATGCATCGCTCATCGAACCCTAATGCTAGACTTGATCCATCGTCGCCATCAGCTGCGCGGGCAACGCACAACGCCAACAATGCCGGGAGCATCGGCCCGGCCCACGTGACGGGAGAAGCGCCATATGCGTGTGGATCGCCGGATCACTTCGCCTGCGTCCCCGGGTCGTTCGTCTCCGTTCATCGCCGTCCTGCTCTGCGCCGCCGCCGCGTGCGCTGCGTTCACCACCCTGCCCGCGCGCGCGGAAGGCCCGTTCACCGTGTCGAGCGACGAGCTGACGCCCGGCGGGCGCGTCGGCGCCGCGAACGTGTTCGACCGCGGCGACTGCAAGGGCGACAACCGTTCGCCGCAGCTCAGGTGGCGCAACCCGCCGCCCGGCACGCGCGGCTACGCGATCACGATCTTCGATCCCGATGCACCGGGGCACGGCTGGTGGCACTGGGCCGTCGCCGGCATCCCGGCGAGCGTCACGAGCCTGCCGGCCGACGCGAGCGCGTCGGGCTTCCTGCGTCGCATCGGTGCGAGCGAGGCGCGCAACGACTTCGGGATCGACGGCTACGGCGGCCCGTGCCCGCCGCCCGGCAAGCCGCACCGCTACGTGATCACCGTCTACGCGCTGAAGGGCACGGACCTGCGCATCGGGCAAGGACGCCCCGCCCCGATGTTCGAGCACGAAATCGGCACGCTGACGATCGGCACCGCACAGCTCACGGTCACGTACGGGCAGTAAGCGCTCGCGTGTCCGCCGTGAGGCGTGTGCCGTGTGTCTCCGGTTGCCGGTCGCCGATCTCCAGTTTCCGGTCGCCGGTCGCCGGTCGCCGGTCGCCGGTCGCCGGTCGCCGGTCGCCGGTCGCCGGTCGCGATTGTCCGCGCCTGCGAATTTCTGTGCGCCGCCCGCGCGCTTTTCTCCCGTCATTTCGGCTTGCTAGACTCGGCGGCACCGGTCGCGGCATCCCGCCGCGCATCCGTCGCGCCGCCCGACCGCGGCGCGTGACGCGGCTGGCCGCGGTGCCCGCCGTTTCGTCCCCTTCCGGAGAACGCTTCATGTCGAACATCGTCATCGTCTATCACAGCGGCTACGGTCACACGCAGAAACTGGCCGACGCCGTCCATGCAGGCGCGCAGGACGCCGGCGCCACCGCACGCCTGATCGCCGTCGGCGAGCTCGACGACGCGGGCTGGGCCGCGCTCGACGCGGCGGACGCGATCGTCTTCGGCGCGCCGACCTACATGGGCGGCCCGTCCGCGCAGTTCAAGCAGTTCGCCGATGCCACGTCGAAACCGTGGTTCACGCAGAAATGGAAGGACAAGATCGCCGCGGGCTTCACGAACTCCGCGACGATGAACGGCGACAAGTTCTCGACGATTCAGTATTTCGTCACGCTGGCGATGCAACATGGGATGGTGTGGGTCGGCACGGGCATGATGCCGGCCAACTCGAAGGCGGCCACCCGCAACGACATCAACTACGTCGGCGGCTTCACGGGCCTGCTCGCGCAGTCGCCGGCGGACGCGACGCCCGACGAGGGCCCGCTGCCCGGCGACCTCGAGACCGCGAAGGCGTTCGGGCGGCGCGTCGCCGAAGCGACCGCCCGCTGGCTGGCCGGCGGCCGCTGAACGCGGCGGCACGCGCGAGCGCTCGCGCCGCCGGTGACACGGCAACGCGGCGCAGGCGCGTGACAGGGACACAAGACGGCCCGCGGGCCGTCTTTTTTTCGCCCCGTGCGGTGCAGGCCCGCCGGATGACGTCTTAAAATGGCGGTTTCAGGGCGCCGCGGCTCCCGTTTCATTCAGTGAGAGCGAAATGAGCACCAAAGTTTTTGTCGACGGCCAGGAAGGTACGACCGGCCTCAAGATCTTCGAATACCTGTCGGCGCGCAGCGACATCGAGATCCTGCGCATCGATGAAGCGAAGCGCAAGGACGTCGACGAGCGCCGCCGCCTGATCAATGCGTCGGACGTCACGTTCCTGTGCCTGCCGGACGTCGCATCGCGCGAATCGGCATCGCTGGTCGAGAACCCGGACACGACGCTGATCGACGCGAGCACCGCGTTCCGCACGAGCGCCGACTGGGCATACGGCCTGCCGGAACTGACCCGCGCGCAGCGCGAGAAGATTCGCACGTCGAAACGCATCGCCGTGCCGGGCTGCCACGCGTCGGCCTTCGTGCTCGCGATGCGTCCGCTCGTGGATGCCGGCATCGTCGCGCCGACCTTCGCCGCGCACAGCTACTCGATCACCGGCTACAGCGGCGGCGGCAAGTCGATGATCGCCGAATACGAAAACGCGGCGCCGGGCGGCAAGCTCGCGAGCCCGCGTCCGTACGCGCTCGCGCTGGCGCACAAGCACCTGCCGGAAATGGCCGCGCACACGGGCCTCGCGCACGCGCCGATCTTCACGCCGATCGTCGGGCCGTTCCTGAAGGGCCTGGCCGTGACGACCTACTTCTCGCCCGAACAGCTCGCGAAGCGCGCAACGCCGCAGGACGTGCAGCGCGTGTTCGCCGAGTACTACGCGGACGAGCCGTTCGTGCGCGTCGCGCCGTTCAACGCGGAGGCGAACCTCGACAGCGGCTTCTTCGACGTGCAGGCGAACAACGACACGAACCGCGTCGACCTGTTCGTGTTCGGCAACGAGGAGCGCTTCGTCACGGTCGCGCGCCTCGACAACCTGGGCAAGGGCGCATCGGGCGCCGCGATCCAGTGCATGAACCTCAACATCGGCGCCGCCGAGGATCAAGGCCTCAAGCGCTGATTCAACTTGCATGCGATGCAAAGCCGGCCGCTGGCCGGCTTTTTATTTGCCCGCATCAAGCAATAAATAAAAATCCGGATCACGCATTTACAAATATTTACAAGCTTTCCATTGCGTAATTGCCGGCAAATTAATTTACCCCTTTCTCCAGTCAATCCCGAATAGGGATAAACCGGATATCGCCGCTTTAAACGCTGCCGTTATACGCGTGAAGGCCTCGAGCGCCGTCCGTGCGTGGCAGCCGCCCCACTCCGGCAGCACTCCAGCGCCCTCCGCGCGTTTTAATTCTTACTGAAAGCGCTATCCCGCAAGGATTCATCGCGCGCACGTTGTTTCAATCGTCTTTTTTAGACGAGTTCATCAATTGACAGCAAAAATCCTGGCAGCGACATTAGCTCGCACAATTAAACGATTGGAGACAGCGGCATGTCGCACGCCTTATCAAAGGGGGTGGCAACGGCCTTTGCCATCGCCCCTTTCCTGATTGCCTGTGGGGGAGGAGACGGCGGCTCGCCCGCGCCGATCGAGGCCCCTCAATGTTCCGGATCGAGCTGCGGCACGCAAGGGCCGCCGCCGTCGCAGCCCGTCAACGGCGCGCTGTGCCCGGCCGATGCCGACATCGTGAAGAGCACCTACCTCGGCGGCGCCGGCAGCGGCGAGATCGTCAGCGTCAACATCGACGCGGTCGCGATGACGTACACGCTCAAGTGGCTCGAATCGCCGATTCCGCTCGCGACCGGCACGGTCACGCCGAGCCGCGCCGGCACCACGATCAACGGCAAAGTCATCCACCCGCCGACCGGCGCGCTGCCGACCGCGGAGCAGACGCGCTGCGCATTCGTCTTCACGCCGGGTTCGGGCAAGGCACCGAACGGCTCGACCTATTCGACGGCCGCCGACTTCAACCAGGCGAACCCGCCGATGCTGCTGGTCGGCATGGGCGTCGCGGGCGGCGGCATCCCCGGCGCGACGGTGCAGTACGACGGGCTGACGATCACCGTCGCCGGCGTCCCGATCTACAAGAACGTCGGCCAGGTGCCGAACCGCCACTTCGACTTCTACCCGTTCCTCGGCTTCGCGAACACGACGACCGACCTCACGAAGCTGCCGGGCACCTACAACGCGCTGCTCTACCACCTCGTGCCGTCGGGCAACTACGCGACGAAGGGCACGAATTCGAGCGAGACGTTCGATGCGAACGGCGCGTGCACGTCGACGAGTGCGGGGGGCTGCCAGACGACCGGCGATCCGTGGACCGTCAACACCGCGAACGGCGGCTACCTCGACAGCACGAAGGCACCGCAGATCCTGCCGCAGACGGCGCTGCCGATCGTCGGCACGACCGGCAAGTCGGCGACCGCGCACATGGTCATCGGCCAGCTCAACGGCGCAACCGTGCCGGTGGTGGTCCGCACGGGCTACGTGTATCTGGGCACCGACCTCGCGCTGCACACCGACGCCAAGGTCGACGACGAATCGGGCATCGCGGTGCTCGGCAAGGCAACGGCGATCCAGTCGGGCGCGATCGACGGCGGCTACGCGGGCGCGGATTCGAACTTCAAGTACACGGCGGCACTGATCCGCGGCAGCAACGCGTCGTTCATCAACCCGACCACGCAGGCCGAGGAAGACGCCTTCACGCTCGACTACGGTCAGGGAACGCCGGGCCTGCTGAACACGACGACGACGCCGGCGAACGGTGCGACCTATCCGTCCGCATCGGGCGTGGTGATCGCGACGGGCGGCCTGTACGCGGCGCTGATCCAGGGCACGGTGAACGGCGGCGTCACGTCGACGTCGGCGAACTCGAGCACGTCGTCGACACCGTACCTCGGCGTGGGCGCGCAGATCAGCAAGTAACGATCGAGGACGCGGCGGCCGGTGCGCCGCCGCGGGATGCAGGGAAGGCACGCAACGACGGCGCCCGGCACGGCGCAGCAGCACGAGCACAAGCAACAGAAGCGGCCGACAGGGAGCCGGCCGCCCGACAAGACAAATCTGGAGGAGCAACATGAAGCGCAACCTCGTTCTCGCGGCGGCCCTTGCCGCCCCCCTTCTTTCCGCATGCGGCGGTGGCGGCGGCGACAACCCGCCCCCGCTCGTCGAAGACCGGCTCTGCCCCGCCACGCTCGACTACAACACCGTGTACACCGGCGGCGCGGGCAGCGGCGAACTGGCCAAGGTCCAGCTCGACACGACCAAGATGACCTGGCAGGTCACCTATGTCGAATCGCCGGTGCCGCAAAAGACCGGCACCGTTACGCCGACCCGCGCAGGCACCGTCGACAGCGGCACGCTCACGCAGGAAACGATGCTGCCGACCAACAAGCTGAACCAGTGCGCATTCCGGCTGAACGGCGCGAGCCTCGATGCGTCGCGTCCGGCGCGCATCTTCGTCGGCTTCGGTGTCGCGGGCGGCACGATTCCCGGCAAGGAGATCCAGTTCGACGGCGTGCTCGGCCAGGCCGCGGTGCCCGACACGAAATTCCCGTACTACCCGTTCATCGGCTTCTCGTCGATCGAAACCGACATCACGAAGGTCGCGGGCACGTACAGCCACATCGGCTTCGGCGAAGTGCCGTCGCAGAAATTCGCGCCGGCGTCGATCGATGCGAAGGTGACGATCAACGCGGACGGCACGTGGACCAAGTGCGACACGACCGGCCAGTTCGCCGGCGGCGCGTGCATGCAGCAGGGCACGAACTTCGTGCAGTCGGCCGACGGCAGCGGCGCGTTCCAGAGCAACAACTACCGGAGCCAGCTCAGCCCGACGCTGTCGGCGACGCCGCAAGGCAAGGGCTTCATGATCGTCGGCAAGCTGCGCAACCAGCTGGTGCCGATCCTCGTGCGCACGGGTGTCGCGAACCCGAACCCGACGCCCGACAGCAACGGCGTGCCGGGCCTGACCGCCGACGACGAATCGAGCATCTCGATCCTCGCGCCGCAGACCGCGATCGCGGCGGGGTCGCAAAACGGCGAATACATCGGCGTAGACAGCCAGTTCGACTACCGGACCACCGCGCTGATCAACAACCAGGCCACGCTGCTCGATCCGTTCCAGCCGTCGCAGGCCTCGCTCGCGACCGCGCTCGACCTGGATTACACGCAGAAGGTGCCGGGCACGGTCACGACGATCCACACGGGTTCGGGCAGCACGTCGCCGACCGGCAAGTTCATCTTCACGGGTGGCGTGTTCGGTTTCCTCGACAACGCGGGTTCGACGCCGTATTTCACGATCGGCGCGTTCGTCCAGTAAGCGGGGGAAGCCGTGATGAAGAAGACCCTTCTCTGCGCGGCGGCCGGCGCCGCCGCCCTGGCGCCGCTCGCGGCGCACGCGCAGAGCGCCGGCAGCAACGTCGTCACGCTGGGCTGGTTCCACGTGATGCCTCAGCAGAGCAGCACGCCGATGACGACCAACGTCGCGCCGACGCCGATCAACACGCCGCTGCGGCTGCCGCCGTCGTTCACGTCGCCGGGCACCGGGCTGCGTACGAGCGGCGCCGACACGGTCGGCCTGACGGTCAGCCACTTCCTGACCGATCACATCGCGGTCACGTCGGTGGCGGGCGTGCCGCCGGTGTTCAAGGTGTCGGGTCAAGGCACGATCAAGCCGCCCGGCCCGGCCGGCGCGCTCGGCACGCAGAACATCGGCCTCGCCTCGGTGAACCCGATCGTGAAGAGCGTGCGGCAGTGGAGCCCGGCGGCGATCCTGCAGTACTACTTCGGGGCGGCGACCGCGAAGTTCCGGCCGTTCCTCGGCCTCGGCGTGTCGTACAACTGGTTCAGCGACCTGCAACTCAACACGAACTTCATCAAGCAGACGCAGGACAACCTCGGCGCGATTCTCGCCGCGGGCGCGGGCAAGCCGGGTACGACATCGGTAGAGGCGAAGGCGTCGTCGTCATGGCAGCCGGTGTTCAACGCGGGCCTGCAGTACAACATGACCGAGCATTTCGGGCTGGTCGCGTCGGTGACCTACATCCCGCTGAAGACGACGTCGACGGTGACGATCAAGGCGGCCGACGGCACGGTGCTCTCCGAGTCGAAATCGGACCTGAAGGCCGATCCGATCATCAGCTACGTCGGGATGACCTACAAGTTCTGACGGCGGCGACGGAGGATGAGCGGACGGCCCGCGCAAAAAACGCGGGCAAAAAAAAGCCCGCCTAAGAGGCGGGCTGAATCCATATCAGAGGAGACATGGAGGAGACAGGTGTAACTATAGCGAATCAATTTCTGCATTGCAACATTTCCGTAGAGAAAATAAGGATTTTCCCTCGACTGCGCACTCTAGATCGCTAGTTCGAATCCGACCCCTTCCCGTTCTCCCGGTCGAGCACCTCGCCCAGCGTGTCGCGCAGCAGCGCGACCGGCCGCGTCAGGCGGCCCGGCAGCGCGCCGTGCACGATCCACACGTTGATCCGCGTTTCCAGCCCCGCCGTTTCCACCACCCTCAGCGCATCGCGATGCTTGCTGCGCGCCAGTGCGTTCGGCGACGCGATCCCGATGCCGGCACCGCGCGCGACGAGCGACAGCTGCAGCTCCGAGCCGAACGCCTCGACCGCGACGTCGAACGGCAGCCCCGCGGCGCCGAGCGCACGGCTCAGTGCCGAACGCATCCCGCAGCCGTCCTGGCTCAGCACCCACGGAAAACCCGATAGCACGTCGAGCGACAGCGGACCGGCCGGCAGCGGGAAATCGCGCGCGGCGACCAGCACCGTCGGCTGCGTGCCGAGCGGCGTGGCCGTCAGCGTATCGGGCAGCGCCGCGCTGGCCGGCACCATGACCGCCGCGACATCGAGCGTGCCGCGCTCGATGCCCTGCACGAGCGCCGGCGACCAGCCAGCCGTCACGCGCAGGGTCAGCCGCGGAAACGCGTCGCGCAGCCGGTCGATCGGCCGCTCGAGCGCCAGCTCGGACAGGAACGGCGGCACGCCGATGCGCAGTTCGCCCGACGGCTCGCTGTCGGGCGCGCCGGCCGCCATCAAAGCGTCGACCGCCCCCAGCACGTTGCGCGCGAGCGCATAGACGTCGCGCCCGGCGGCGGTCGGCTTCAGTGGCTTGCTCTGCCGCTCGAGCAGTGGCATGCCCAACAGCGTCTCGAGGTTCTGCACGCGTCGCGTGAGGCCCGGCTGCGTGAGATGGAGCTTCGCCGCGGCCGCGACCATCGACCCGCTGTCGACCACCGCGACGAACGCCTGGAGATCACGCGTATTCAAATCAAACTCGCATAATCATGTTAGACATATTTCAATTGTCGCATAAACATCCGGCACCTACGATGGGGATTCCTTCGCTCGACGCTCCAGGCTTCCGATGAACTGCCCTGCCGACTCCTGCCCCGCCCCCGGCCGCGCCGCGCGCGGTGCCCCGCCCGTGCTGAGCACGGGCATGACGCTCTTCTTCGCCGCGACGGTCGGCGTGATCGTGATGGACCTGTTCGCCGCGCAACCGTTGACGGGCCCGATCAGCGCCGACCTGCACCTGCCGCCCGGTCTCGCGGGCCTCGTCGCGATGCTGCCGCAACTCGGCTACGCAGCCGGCCTCGTGCTGCTCGTGCCGCTCGTCGACCTGCTCGAGAACCGCCGGTTGATCGTCGCGACACTCGTCGCGTGCGCGGCCGCGCTCGCGCTGCCGGCGTTCACGCGGTCCGGCACCGTCTTCCTGCTCGCGACGCTGGCCGCCGGCGCCGCGTCGAGCGTGATCCAGATGCTGGTGCCGATGGCCGCGTCGATGGCGCCCGAAGCGCAGCGCGGCCGCGCGGTCGGCAACGTGATGAGCGGGCTGATGCTCGGCATCCTGCTGTCACGGCCGCTCGCCAGCCTGATCGCGGGCACGGCCGGCTGGCGCGCGTTCTACGCGCTGGCCGCGCTCGCGAACGCGGCGATCGCGGCAGTGCTCGCGCTGCGCTTGCCGCCGCGCGTGCCGCCGGCTTCGGCCGGCTATCGCGCGCTGCTCGCGTCGATGGGCCGGCTGCTGGCCGACGAAGCGGTGCTGCGCCGGCATGCGCTATCGGCCGCGCTCGCGATGGCCGCATTCAGCGCGTTCTGGACCGCCGTCGGGTTGCGGCTTGCGCAGCCGCCGTTCGGCCTCGACCTGCACGGCATCGCGCTGTTCGCGTTCGCCGGCGCGAGCGGCGCGATCGTCACGCCGCTGGCCGGCCATGCCGGCGATCGCGGCCACGGCCCGGCCGCGCAGCGCATCGCGCACGTGACGATGCTCGCGGCGCTCACCGTGCTCGGCATCGCCGGCGCCGGCTGGTTCGGCTTCGATGCGCACGCGCATCGCGGCGTCGCGCTGGCGCTGCTGGCCGGCGGCGCGGCGCTGCTCGACGCGGGCGTGATCGTCGACCAGACGATCGGCCGCCGGGAAATCAACCTGCTGAACCCGGCCGCACGCGGGCGGCTGAACGGGCTGTTCGTCGGGTTGTTCTTCGTCGGCGGCGCGCTCGGCGCGGCGCTGGCGGGCAGCGCATGGGCGTGGGGCGGGTGGAGCGCCGTGTGCGGCGTCGGCTTCGCGTTCGCGGGCGCGGCCGCGGCGTTCGGCTTGTCGGGCGGGCGCCGGAGCGGCACCGCGGCGTGGCCGCGCGCGTAACGCGGGCCCGGATATGAAAACGCCCCGCCCTCTGACGAGGCGCGGGGCGCCCGACGGGCCGCGTGGGCCGCGCAGGCCGAAATTAGTGACGGACCAGCGCCATCATCGCGCCGAAGCCGACGAAGATACCGCCCGTCAGCCGGTTGAACACCTTCGCGACGCTCTGGCTCTTCAGCGTCGCGCCGATGCGCGTGCCGAACGACGCGTAGACGAGATACCAGCTGACCTCGATCACCGCGAACGTGACGACGAGGATGCAGAACTGCGGCAGCGTCGGCTCGGCTGCATTGATGAACTGTGGCAGCAGCGCGGCCGCGAACAGGATCGCCTTCGGGTTGCTGCCCGCGACCAGGAAACCGTTGCGGAACAGCGCCCAGCGTGATGCCGACGCGCCTTGCGAAACCGCATCGACGTCCGCGGCCGGCGCGTCGTCGACGCGTGCGCGCCACGCCTTCACGCCGAGATAGATCAGGTAGGCGGCGCCCGCGAAGCGCAACGCATCGAACGTCGCCGGCCACGCCTCGAGCACCGCCCCGAGCCCCGCCGCGGACACCGCGAGCATCAGCACCAGCGCGCTCAGGCAGCCGGCCATCGTCGACGCCGAGCGGCGCAGCCCATGCTGCGCGCCGTGCGTCATCACGAGCAGCATGTTCGGACCGGGAATCGCCGACACGACGAACACCGTCGCCACGAAAAGCCACCACGTATGCAGGTTCATGACCGCCCCGACCGAAAGAGAATTGAAATGTCGATTATGCCGTGCGCGCGACGTTTTTGTCCCGCGTCGGCTCAGCGGCCCGCGCGGCGCAGCGCGACTTCGCCGAGCACCGCGAAGTCCTGTTCGCCGCCGCCGTGCGCGAGCGCATCGAGCAGGCTGTCGCGCACGACGCTCGCCACCGGCAGCGGCACCGACGCCGCGTCGCCGGCCTCCAGCGCGAGCCGCACGTCCTTCAGCCCGAGGCGCGCCTTGAAGCGCGCGGGTTCGTAGCTGCGCTCGGCGATCATCCCGCCGTAGCCTGCGTAGACCGGCCCCGGGAACACGCTGTTCGTGACCACGTCGAGGAAATCGCGCATCGCGACGCCGTGCGCGCCGAGCAGCGCGGACGCCTCGCCGAGCGTCTCGATCGCCGACGCGAGCGTGAAATTCGCCGCGATCTTCGCGACGTTCGCATGCTGCGGCAGCGAGCCGAACCGCCAGGTCTTCTGGCCGATCGCGTCGAACAGCGGCTGCACGCGGTCGATCGCCTCGGCCGGGCCGCCGGCCATGATCGTCAGCCGCGCGGCGGCTGCGACGTCCGGGCGCCCCATCACGGGCGCGGCGACGTACTCGAGGCCGCGCGACGCATGCGCGTGCGCGAGCGACTCGGCGAGCGCGACCGACACCGTCGCCATGTTCACGTGGATCAGGCCGCGCGGCGCCTGCGCGAGCAGCGCGTCGTCGAATACTTCGCGCGCGGCCGCGTCGTCGGCGAGCATCGAGAACACGGCATCGCCGCGAAACGCATCGGCCGGCGTCGCGACGATCTGCGCGCCCAGCGCGGCGAGCGGCTCGGCGCGCTCGCGCGACCGGTTCCAGACCCGCAGGGCGTGCCCCGCCTTCAGCAGGTTCGTCGCAATCGCCTGCCCCATTTCGCCCAGCCCGATAAATCCGAGATCCATTTCCCCGCTCCTTCGACCCGTGAAGCGGGGAGTTAAACACAGATGGCGGCGGCCTGCAGCCCCCGGCGACCGGCCGTGCGCGGTGCGATACTGCGCCAATGGCGACCGCGACCTTCCGCTTCCACGGCGAACTGAACGCGTTTCTCGCGCGCGAGCAGCGCGAGTGCGCATTCGCGCACGCGTTTGCGCGCGACGCGACGGTCAAGCACGCGGTCGAGGCGCTCGGCGTCCCGCATACGGAAATCGGCCGGCTCTGCGTGAACGGCGCACCGGCCGCCCTCGACCGGCCGCTCGGCGACGGCGACCGCGTCGACATCCATCCGGAGCGCGCGCAGCCGGCGGCCGCCTCGCCGCTGCCGCAACCGGACCGCTGGCGCTTCGTCGCCGACGCGCATCTCGGCGGCCTCGCGCAGCTGCTGCGCCTCGCCGGCTTCGACACCTGCTACGACAACCACTACCGCGACGACGAACTCGCGGCGCTCGCCGCGCGCGAAGGCCGGATCGTGCTGACCCGCGACCGCGAGCTGCTGAAGCGCCGCGCGGTCGTGCGCGGCTGCTACCTGCATGCGCAGCAGCCGGACGCGCAGCTGCGCGAGCTGTTCGCGCGGCTCGATCTCGCGCCGCACATGCGGCCGTTCCGGCTGTGCCTGCGCTGCAACGCGCCGCTGCACGCGCTCGATGCGGCGGACGCCGCGCCGCGCGTGCCGCCGGGCGTGCGCCAGCGGCACCGGCGCTTTGCCGCGTGCGACGTGTGCCGGCGCGTGTTCTGGGAAGGGTCGCACTGGCGGCGCATGCGCGCGGTGGTCGATGCGATGCGCGCGCCGCCGCCCGATGCCCTCGACGTCGCGGACGTGGCGGACGCCTGAAAAAACAAAACCCCGCAGGCCGGAGCGTGCGGGGTTTCGCGACAGGGAGCCGGCAGCGCCGGCCCGGTGAAGCGTGCTTAGTTCTGCGTGCCTGCGTCGTTCGTGCCGGCGGCCGAAGCGGCTGCAGCCTTCGCCTTGCCCTTGGCCGAACCGTGTTGCTTCAGCTGGTGCTTCGGCTTGCTGTGATCCTTCTTGGCCGGTGCCGGTGCAGCGGCCGACGTGTCGGCTGCCGGCGCCGACGCCTGTGCGAATGCCGAAACCGATGCGAGAGCGAATGCTGCGGTCATGATCGAAGCGAGCGTCTTCTTCATTGTTCTTCCTTTAGCGGAGAAAAAGTCAAACGTACCGGTAAGAGATGCGAGGCATCCGCATCGGAACATCAGTCGCGCCGGGCTCCCGGTCGCCACCGGACGGGTCGGCTCTCGCCTTTCCGCCTCGGCAAATACTGACGCACAGGCTCCATAACGCATCGCCCGCGCGGCGAGTTGACATGCAGCTTGCATCGTTCGGGTTTCCCCGGGGGGCACGGGTTTCGCGCCCGCGCGACGCGCCGCCGGGACCTGCGTCAATCGTCCGACAAACCGGCTCTCGCGCCCGTCGCGCCGACGCTATACTGGCCACCTTCCGTCCCAACCGGACGCGGCCGGTCACGAGACCGCCGCCGTCGCAAGGCGCCCAAATTGCCCGATCACAATCTGGACAAACTGAAAATCGACCGGCGTCCGATCGCACCCGCGCCACGCCGGCGCCGGTGGGTCCGCTACGCGGTCGCCGCCGCGCTCGTCATCGTCGCGATCGTCGCCGCGCTGGCGCTCACCGGCCGGCCGACGGTCGACACGACCTCCGTCACGTCCGCCTACCCGTACCAGAACGACACCCAGCTCAACGCGACCGGCTACGTCGTGCCGCAGCGCAAGGCGGCGGTCGCGTCGAAGGGCCAGGGTCGCGTCGAGTGGCTCGGCGTGCTCGAGGGCACGCGCGTGAAGAAGGACGAGATCATCGCGCGGCTCGAAAGCCGCGACGTGCAGGCGTCGCTGGCACAGGCACGCGCGCAGGCGCAGGTCTCCCGTGCGAACCTCGGCGTCGCGCAGGCAGAGCTGAAGGATGCGGAGATCGCGCTGCGCCGCACCGCCGCGCTCGCGCCGAAGGGCGCGGTGCCGGCCGCGCAGCTCGACATCGACACGGCCCGCGTGAACAAGGCACGCGCGTCGGTCAACAGCGACGAAGCCGCGATCGCGTCCGCCGAAGCCAATGCGCAGGCCGCGCAGGTCGCGGTCGACCAGACGGTGATCCGCGCGCCGTTCGACGGGATCGTGCTCGCGAAGCACGCGAACGTCGGCGACAACATCACGCCGTTCTCGTCCGCGTCGGACAGCAAGGGCGCGGTCGTGACGATCGCCGACATGGACACGCTCGAGGTCGAGGCCGACGTCGCCGAATCGAACATCGCGAAGATCCGCGCGGAGCAGCCGTGCGAGATCCAACTCGACGCGCTGCCCGACATGCGCTTCGCGGGCCGCGTGTCGCGCATCGTGCCGACCGTCGACCGCTCGAAGGCGACCGTGCTGGTGAAGGTGCGTTTCGTCGACCGCGACGAGCGCGTGCTGCCCGACATGAGCGCGAAGATCGCGTTCCTGTCGAAGCCGGCGTCGCCGCAGGACCGGCAGCCGGTGACGGCCGTGCAGGCGAGCGCGGTGGTCGAGCGCGACGGCCGCCCGGTCGTGTTCGTCGTGAAGGACGACACGGTGCGTGCGACGGCGGTGACCCGAGGCGCGCGGATCGGCGAACTCGTCGCGATCCGCGGCGTGAAGCCCGGCGATACGGTCGTGCTCGCGCCGGGCGCGAAGCTGAAGGACGGCGCGAAAGTCGCCGTCGCGAAGAAGTAGCGTGGCGCGCGTGAACGACGCCTCGCCGCCCCTCGTCGAGATCAGCCACGTCGCGAAGTCGTACCGGCGCGGCAACCAGGTCGTGCCGGTGCTGACCGACATCACGCTCGACATCGGCGCAGGCGACTTCGTCGCGCTGATGGGGCCGTCGGGTTCCGGCAAGAGCACGCTGCTCAATCTCGTCGCCGGCATCGACCGGCCCGACAGCGGCGAGCTGCGCGTGGGCGGCCTCGACATCTCGCGGCTGGAGGAAGCGCAACTGGCCGAATGGCGCGCGGCGAACGTCGGCTTCATCTTCCAGTTCTACAACCTGATGCCGGTGCTCACCGCGTTCGAGAACGTCGAGCTGCCGCTGATGCTCACGCACCTGTCGCGCCGCGAACGGCGCGAGCGCGTCGAGCTGGTGCTCGACATGGTGAATCTCGGCGACCGGACCAGCCATTACCCGTCCGAGCTGTCGGGCGGCCAGCAGCAGCGCGTCGCGATCGCGCGCGCGCTGATCACCGACCCGGTGCTGATCGTCGCCGACGAGCCGACCGGCGACCTCGATCGCGCGTCGGCCACCGACGTGCTCGCGATGCTGCAGCGGATGAACGCGGAGCTCGGCAAGACGATCATCATGGTGACCCACGATGCGCACGCGGCTGCCGCCGCGCAGTCGCTCGTGCATCTGGAGAAAGGAGAGTTGATCGATGGGCACGCCGTCTGACGGACGGGAGCGCGCACGATGATGGTGTTCAAGCTGATCGCGCGCAACGCGCTGCGGCACCGGCTGCGCACGCTGCTGACCGTGCTCGGGCTGACCATCGCGGTGCTGGCGTTCGGGCTGCTGCACACCGTCGTCGACGCGTGGTACGCGGGCGCGGCCGCCGCGTCGAGCGGCCGGCTCGTCACGCGCAACGCGATCTCGCTCGTGTTCCCGCTGCCGGTCAGCTACGAGAACCGGATCCGCGGCGTCGACGGCGTGACGGCCGTGGTCCGCTCGAACTGGTTCGGCGGCATCTACCGCGACCCGAAAAACTTCTTCGCGAGCTTCGCGGTATCGGAAAACTACCTCGACCTGTATCCGGAATTCATCCTCCCGGCGCAGCAGCGCGCCGACTACGTCCGCGACCGCCGCGGCTGCCTCGTCGGGCGTCAGCTCGCGACGCAGTTCGGCTTCAAGGTCGGCGACGTGATTCCGCTGAAGGGCACGATCTACCCGGGCACGTGGGATTTCGTCGTGCGCGGCATTCTCGACGGCCGCGACGACTCGACGATCACGCGCCAGCTGGTGTTCCACTGGGACTACCTGAACGAGACGGTGCGCAAGCGCACGCCGAAGCAGGCCGACCAGGTCGGCGTGTTCGTGCTCGGCGTCGCGCACCCGGACGACGGCGCCGCGATCGCGCGCAACGTCGACGCGGTGTTCAGGAACTCGCTCGCCGAAACGCTGACCGAGACCGAACAGGCGTTCCAGCTCGGCTTCGTTGCGATGTCGAACCAGATCATCGCGGCGATCCGCGTCGTGTCGTACGTGGTGATCCTGATCATCATGGCCGTGATGGCGAACGCGATGGCGATGAGCGCGCGCGAACGCACCGCCGAATATGCGACGCTGAAGGCGCTCGGCTTCGGCCCCGGTTTTCTCGCGCTGCTCATGTTCGGCGAATCGGTCGTGATCGCGGTGGTCGGCGGCGGGCTCGGGATGCTCGCGACGCCGCCGGCCGCGAGCCTCTTCAAGCAGGCCGCGGGCGGCATCTTTCCGGTGTTCAGGGTGTCGGACGGGACGATGGCGCTGCAGGCCGCGTGCTCGATCGCGGTCGGCTTCGCGGCCGCGCTGGTGCCGGCGTGGCAGGCGGCACGCGTGCGCGTGGTCGAAGGCCTGCGGGCGATCGGCTAGAGGCACGCATCGATGGCCATTCCGCTCACCTACATCGCGCGCAACCTGTGGACCCGGCGGCTCACCACCGCGCTCACCGCGGGCGGGATGGCGCTGGTGATCTTCGTGTTCGCGACCGTGCAGATGCTCGACGCGGGGCTCACGCAGACGCTCGTGTCGACCGGCGAACCCGACAACGTCGTGGTGATCCGCAAGGGCGCGGAAACCGAGATCCAGAGCGCGATCGACCACCAGCAGGCCAACGCGCTCGAGATGCATCCGGCCGTCGCGCTCGGCCCCGACGGCCGGCCGCAGGTGTCGAAGGAAGCCGTCGTGCTGATCTCGCTCGTGAAGACGTCGACCGGCAAGCCGTCCAACGTCGTGATCCGCGGCGTGTCGCCGGCCGGCCTCGCGCTGCGCCCGCGCGTGAAGCTGGTCGCGGGCCGCACGTTCGCGCCGGGCTCGTCGGAGATCGTCGTCGGCAGCGCGATCGCGAGAGGCTTCAGCGGCACGCAGCTCGGCGACCGCCTGCATTTCGCGCAGCGCGACTGGACCGTCGTCGGCATCTTCGACGCGGGCGGCAGCGGCTTCGATTCGGAGATCTGGGGCGACGTCGACCAGCTGATGCAGTCGTTCCGGCGCACCAGCTATTCGTCGATGGTGCTGCGCATCCCGAGCGCCGACGGTTTCGCGCGCTTCAAGGCCGACATCGACGTTGACCCGCGCCTCACCGACGAAGCGAAGCGCGAGCAGACGTTTTACGGCGACCAGTCGAAGGCGCTGTCGACCTTCATCAACATCCTCGGCATCACGCTGTCGACGATCTTCTCGATCGCCGCGATGATCGGCGCGATGATCACGATGTATGCATCGGTCGCGAACCGCACCGCCGAGATCGGCACGCTGCGCGCGCTCGGCTTCAAGCGCATGAACGTGCTCGCCGCGTTCCTGCTGGAGGCGCTGCTGCTCGGCTTCGTCGGCGGCGTCGCGGGGCTCGCGTGCGCGTCGCTGATGGAGTTCGCGTCGTTCTCGACGACCAACTTCCAGACTTTCTCCGACCTGTCGTTCCGTTTCGTGCTGACGCCCGCGATCGTCGTGAAGACGCTGCTGTTCTCGCTCGTAATGGGGCTCGTCGGCGGGTTCCTGCCGGCGATGCGCGCCGCGCGGCTGAGCATCGTCGACGCGCTGCGCGCGCAGTGACGCGTGCGGCCGCTCACGCGCGGCGCTCGCTCGGCACCCACGCGCCGTGGAACCCGGCCGGCACGCGGCGCGGCAGGTGCACGGTCGCGACCGGCGCCGCGTCGATCGCGCGCGCATCGAGGATCACGACGTCGCTCGTATCCGTCGCCGCGCGGTAGACCACCACCAGCAGCCAGCCATCGTCCTCGTCGGTGCCGCCCGGGCGCGGCACGAACACCGGCTCGCCATTCTGGTCGCCGGCCGGCACCGCGTAACGCGTCGTCGTGCCGCGCATGTGATCGAAGCGCATCACGCCGCGCATCTCGGTGTGGTTCGGCTGCTCGGCCGCATACAGGTAACGGTAGCGGCGCCCGGTCCGGCTTTCGTTGATGCGCGGCAGCTCGATGCCGCCATCGGCGAGCGGCCCCTCGTCGACCAGCCCGTTCGCGGTATCGATCACGTAGCGCCACAGTTCGCCGACCGGGTTGTCGGCGAACCGGCCGGTGCGCGCGTCGAGCCGCAGGAACCACGGATAGCGCACCGCATCGAGCACGATGCACGACGCATCGCAGTCGTACGCGTTCACCACGTGCTGGACGAAGCACGGCTCGATCCCGAACCAGCGCACGTCGCCGCCGTGGCGCGGCATCACGCCGATCCGCGCGTCGCGGTCGTCGTGCCAGCGCAGCGGCATCCGGTGCCCGTGCTTCAGCATCGCGAAGTCGTAACCCACGTTCAGGTCGAGCAGCAGGCTGCGGGTCTCGGTGATCGCGAGGTCGTGCATCATCGACGGCGCGCGCACGTCGACCGTGAGGTCGACGCGCTGCACGCCCTGCGCGTCCGCGACACCGTAGCGCAGCCACGGCGCGCGCCAGTCCGCGCGAAACAGGATCAGTTCGCCGGTCACCGGATCGACCTTCGGATGCGCGGTCATCGCGCCGCCGAACGCCGCGTGCCGCGCGGGCGCACCGAGCGTGTCGAGCGCGGCCGTGATCGCGAGCGGCGCGCCGCCTTCGGCCAGCGCGAGCAATTCGCCCGCGTGCTGCAGCACGTTCACGTTCGGATTCGTGTCGGGCAGATGCGGCGCCTGCTCCGGTGCGTGAACATCGGCCCAGCGGCGCGTGCGGGCCCAGCGGTTCCGGTAACCCGCGGCGCGGCCGCGTTCGAACGCGATCGCGTGCAGCATCGCCGCTTCCGGCCACCACGACAGCACGTCGTTGCCTTCGAAACGGCCGCCCGGCGGATTCGGGCCGTTGCGCAGCAGCGTGCCGTCGAGTTCGGGCGGGATCGTGCCGGTCACGCGCAGGTCGACGAGGTCGGCTTCGTCGGCGACCGGCGCGATCGCGCCGCGGTTCAGATCGAACGTCGTCATCGCGTCGTGTGCTCCTTCAGCAGTCTTCGGTCGACGGCGGCAGATCGCCGCGCGCCAGTGCGAGCGCATGGTCGCGCACGTCGTCCGGCCAGCCGGCGACCCGCTCGGCCAGCCGCGCGAGGTCGTTCGCGTACAGCGCGCGCGCGGCCTCCTCGAAACCGGGCAGGTCGCCCGCGATCGCGGACATGAAGTGATAGGCGCGTGCCTGCGCGTCGCGGCGCCGGTCGGCCGCCGCATGCGTGCGCCGCGCGTCCTCGACGAGCTTGCGCAGCGCGACGGACGCGCCGCCCGGCTGCGCGGCGAGCCACTCCCAGTGACGCGGCAGCAACGTGACCTCGCGCGAGACGACGCCGAGCTTCGGACGGCCGCGGCCGCGTTGTTCGCCCGCCCCGCCTCCCTCCGCGGCGGGCGCGGATGCATCGCCCGGCGCTGCCGCGTAACGCGCGCGGATATCGTCCGCCGTGCCGCGCAGGTCGAGGTCGATCGAGCGGCCGGTCGCGTCGTCGAAGATCACGATCGTGCCGGACATGGCGTCGCCGGCCGCCTGCCGGACCGCGACCGCCACCGTCGCGAGCGGGCCCGACGCGACGCGCCGGTGGCCGTCGAACGCCGTGTAGGAAGGGAGAAGTGTGGAGAGCGTCATCGTGGTCGCCCGTGGGCAGAAATCGGAATGACGCTATTTTTATCCGGGTATAAATTGAATGTCAATATCACCCGGGTAAAAATTTGCCGACGCCGTACGCGTCGGGTGAGCGCGCTGTCCGGTCTTCAGGGCGTCGCGGCCGGCATCGCGGTCATGCGTGCGCGGGCGAGCGCATCGTCGAGCGACACGTGTCCTTCGAATGCCGACGACACCGGTAGCGGCCGGTTTTCCTCGATCGCGTGAGCGAACTGCACGCCGGCGTCGTCGGCGAGCCGTGCGCGCAGCGCGGCGACGTGCGGAAACGCATCCTGCTCGAACACCGCGTGATAGTCGGCCCAGCGGGCGATTCCCGCGAAATACGCGTCGGCCAGCGTGCGTTGCGCGCCGAGCAGCCACGGACCGTCGCCGCGCTCGAGCAGCGCTTCGAGGTGACGGTGCGCCTTCAGCACCTTGCCGCGACCGTATGCCTGCAGCACGGTTTTCTCGGCGCCTTCGGCGCCGTGTTCGTACACGTACCAGAGCGCACCGAACGCGCTGAAGAACGTCGTGTTCAACCACGCGAGCATGCGGTTCAGACGGTCGAAATCCGCGCTGCCCTGGCGGAACGCGAGGCCGCTATCGAGCGCCTGTGCGCCGACATGGCCGAGGATCGCGACGCTTTCGGTCAGCACGTCGCCGTTCGCGGTCACGAACGCCGGTGTCTCGGCGGCGGGGTTCAGCGCGAGGAACGCGTCGCTCGTCACGAGGCCCGGCATCGTGATGCGCGACAGCCGGTAAGGCCGGCCTGCCCATTCGAGCGCCACGATCGAGCCGAACGAGCAACCGGCGGGAATGCCGTAGAGAAGGATCGGAGACATGGGGATTTCGCAGAAGTTGATCGAGCAATCATGCTCCCATGACGAACGATCGCGCAGTAGCCGCTAGAATCGAAACCCGTCGTTTCTCCTGGTGGACGCTGACAGTGAATCTGAACGATCTCTACCTCTTCGTACAGGCGGTCGACGCGGGCAGCATGTCGGCGGCCGCACGTCGGCTCGATCTGCCGAAATCGACGGTCAGCAAGCGCGTGGCCGAGCTCGAGCGCACGCTCGGCGCACGACTCGTGCATCGCACGTCGCGCAGCTTCCGGCTGACGCCGGTTGGCGCCGAATTCTTCGAGCATGCGCGCGCGGCGGTGATCGAGGCCGAAAGCGCGCGCGACGCCGTGCTGCGGCAGGTGGCCGAACCGGCCGGCGTCGTGCGGATCACGAGTTCGGTGCCGGTGGCGCAGCACATCCTCGCGCCATGCCTGCCGGCGCTGGCGATCGCGCACCCGAAGCTGCTGCTGCAGATTCATGCGAGCGACCGGCTCGTCGACATCGCGCAGGAAGGCTTCGACATCGCGGTCCGCAGTCATTTCGCGCCGCTCCCCGATTCCGCACTCGTGCAACGGCCGCTGGCCACGTCGCCGATCGTCGCCGTTGCGTCGCCGGCATATCTCGCGCGTGCCGGCACACCGGACGCACCGGCCGACCTCGCGCGGCACGACGGGCTTCATCCGGGTCCTCAGCCATGGCGGCTGCAGCGCGCCGGCGACACCGTCGACGTCGCCCCGCGCATCCGGATGCAGGCGGACGAGTCGACGCTGCTGCTGCAGGCCGCGACGGCCGGCCTCGGGATCGCATGCCTGCCCGACTGGATCGCCGGCGCCGCGCTCGCGTCGGGCGCGCTCGTGCGCGTGCTGCCCGGCTGGCGGGCCGGCACCGTCACGACCACACTGCTGATGCCGCACCGGCGCGGCCAGTTGCCTGGCGTGCGCGCCGCGGTCGAGTTTCTCGCGGAACACGTCGCGGCCCACCACGGCGCCGGCCCGGACGACGCGCACGCGTGAACGGGCCTTCCGCCGAATCGCGCCCACAATTCGCGCCCGCCTCCAATCGATTCAATTCCTGAATCGATCAAGTCAGTAATTGGCATGAAAGCGCATATTTCGCCGTGACAGAATGATCCGGACGCCGTGCCCCCGGGCATCGGCGTCCGGCGTCCGGCCTCCGGCCGGCAACACCACCACGAAAAAACGCGCGCACCCGACGCGCAGCCGCACGACGGCACCTTCCGCCCTTCGGAGGAGACACTGATGAATCCGCTTCACGCATTGCCGGCGTCCGCGTCGGCAACGGCCCGGCGCACCCGCGTGCGCTGGCTCGTGCTGACCGTGCTGTTCGCGGTCACGACGATCAACTACGCGGATCGCGCGGCGATCGCGATCGCGGGCCCGGCGCTGGCCCGCGCGCTGCACCTGAGCCACGTGCAGATGGGCTTCATCTTCTCGGCGTTCGGCTGGTCGTACGTGATCGCGCAACTGCCGGGCGGCTGGCTGCTCGACCGCTTCGGGTCGCGCATCGTCTATGCGTTCAGCATCTTCTTCTGGTCGCTGTTCACGCTGCTGCAGGGCGGCATCGGCTTCTTCGGCGGCGCAGCCGCGTTCGCGCTGCTGTTCGGATTGCGCTTCCTGGTCGGCGCGGCCGAGGCGCCGTCGTTCCCGGCCAACAGCCGGATCGTGTCCACCTGGTTCCCGGCCGCGGAGCGCGGCACCGCGTCGGCGATCTTCAATGCCGCGCAATACGCGGCGACCGTCGTGTTCGCGCCGCTGATGGGCTGGCTCGTGCACGCGTACGGCTGGCAGTCGGTGTTCGCGGTGATGGGCGTGCTCGGCTTCGCGTTCGTGCTGGTGTGGAACCGCACGATGTACGACCCGAAGGCGCACCCGCGTATCAACGATGCGGAGCTCGACTACCTCGCCGAAGGCGGCGCGCTCGTCAACATCGACCAGGCGACCGGCGCGCGCGACGGCGGGCCGTCGATGCGTCACGTGAAGGCGCTGCTGAGGAACCGGATGCTCGTCGGCGTGTACGTCGCGCAGTACTGCATCAACGCGCTCACCTACTTCTTCATCACGTGGTTCCCCGTCTATCTCGTGCAGGCGCGCGGGATGTCGATCCTCAACGCGGGGCTCGTCGCGTCGATCCCGGCCGTGTGCGGCTTCCTCGGCGGGATTCTCGGCGGCATCGTGTCCGACGCGCTGCTCAAACAGGGCCAGTCGCTGTCGGTCGCGCGCAAGGTGCCGATCGTGACCGGCATGCTGCTGTCGATGTCGATGATCGTCTGCAACTACACCGACTCGCACGTGCTGGTCGTGCTGTTCATGGCGCTGTCGTTCTTCGGCAAGGGGCTCGGCGCGCTCGGCTGGGCCGTCAACGCCGACACCGCGCCGCGCCAGATCGCCGGCCTGAGCGGCGCGCTGCTCAACACGTGCGGCAATCTTTCCAGCATCACCACGCCGATCGCGATCGGCTATATCGTCGACCGCAGCGGCTCGTTCAACGGCGCGCTGGTGTACGTCGTCGCGCACGCGCTGGTCGCCGTGATCTGCTACCTGTTCGTCGTCGGCGAGATCCGCCGCGTCGAGCTGAACTGAACGGCGCGGGCCGCGCCGGCGGGTCCGGCGGCCCGTGCATCACCGGAACCAGGAGCGAACCGATGTCCGAATCCCGCCGTGCCGGCACGCCGCGCGTCACGCGCATGCAGGTGATCCCCGTCGCCGGCCGCGACAGCATGCTGCTGAACCTGTGCGGCGCGCACGCGCCGTATTTCACGCGCAACCTCGTGATCCTCGACGACAGCAGCGGCCACACGGGCGTCGGCGAAGTGCCCGGCGGCGAAGGCATCCGCCAGGCGCTCGAGCGGATGACCGGCCTCGTGGTCGGCCAGTCGATCGGGCGTTACCAGGCGACGCTCAACGCGGTGCGCGCGGCGTTGTCCGGCGCCGGTGCGACGGCCGGCCGGACGATCCGGCACGAGGTGACGTCGGCCGGCGAGGCGGCCGTGCTGCGCCAGCCGCACGAGATCAACCTGCGACTCGACAACGTGATCACCGCGATCGAGGCCGCGCTGCTGGACCTGCTCGGCCAGCATCTCGACGTGCCGGTCGCGGCGCTGCTCGGCGAAGGCCAGCAGCGCGACGCGGTGCCGATGCTCGCGTACCTGTTCTACATCGGCGAGCGGCGCCGCACCGACCTGCCGTATCGCGACGAGACGCACGCCGCCGATCCGTGGTTCCGGTTGCGCAACGAAGCCGCGCTCACGCCGGCCGCGATCGCGCGGCAGGCCGAGGCCGCGGTCGAGCGCTACGGCTTCGCCGATTTCAAGCTGAAGGGCGGCGTGATGGCCGGCGCGGACGAAATGGAAGCGATCGCGGCGATCAAGGCGCGCTTTCCCGACGCGCGCGCGACGCTCGACCCGAACGGCGCGTGGTCGCTCGACGAAGCGGTCGCGCTGTGTCGCGGGCAAGGTCATCTGCTCGCGTACGCGGAGGACCCGTGCGGGCCGGAAGCCGGTTATTCGGGCCGCGAGGTGATGGCCGAGTTCCGGCGCGCGACCGGCATTCCGACCGCGACCAACATGATCGCGACCGACTGGCGGCAGATGGATCATGCGGTGCGGCTGCAGGCGGTCGACATCCCGCTCGCCGATCCGCACTTCTGGACGATGCAGGGCTCGGTGCGGCTCGCGCAGCTGTGCCGCGACTGGGGGCTCACGTGGGGTTCGCACTCGAACAACCACTTCGACGTGTCGCTGGCGATGTTCACGCACGCGGCCGCGGCGGCGCCCGGCACGATCACCGCGATCGACACGCACTGGATCTGGCAGGAAGGCGACGCGCGGCTCACGCGCGAGCCGCTCGAGATCGTCGGCGGCCAGGTGGCCGTGCCGGAGCGGCCGGGGCTCGGGATCGAGCTCGACATGGCGCAGGTCGAGGCCGCGCATGCGCTGTATCGCGAGGTCGGCGGCACGGCGCGCGACGATGCGATGGCGATGCGGTATCTGGTGCCGGGCTGGACGTACGATCCGAAGCGGCCGAGTTTCGGGCGGGGGTGACGGCGGCGGAGCGGGACACGCGGAAAAACAAAAGGGCCCGGTCTTGCGACCGGGCCCTTCGGAATCCGTTGGTGGAGCGGAGGAGGATCGAACTCCCGACCTTCGCATTGCGAACGCGACGCTCTCCCAGCTGAGCTACCGCCCCAACAGACGACCATCATACACATGCATTTCCGCGCTTGGCAATAGGGGTTCCGTCACCCCGGCGCGTCACTTCGACGGCGCGCCGGCCAGCACCCATTCGACCACGGAGCGCAGATCCGCGTCGCTCATGCGCGGGTGTGCCGGCATCGGAATCGCGCCCCACACGCCGGAGCCGCCGTCCTTCACCTTCTTCGACAGCTTCGCGACGGCCTGCGGATCGGACTTGTAGCGCGCGGCGATGTCCTTGAACGACGGACCGACGAGCTTGCGGTCCACTGCGTGGCAGCCCATGCAAGCATTGCCGCGCGCGACCTTCAGGCCGTCGCCGACGTCCGCATGCGCCGTGCCGAGCGCGCCGGCCGCGAGCGCGGCCGCCGCGGCGCCCTGCACCATCCATTGCTTCAACTTCATCTGCGTCGACTTCATTGCGGCGTGGCCTTCGGGTTACCCGGATGCACGCTCGACGAATTCGAGATCGGCGCCGGCGGTTGCAGCGGCGTGGACTGGACCGACGCATCGGGCACGGCACCGACCGTCGCGGCATCCGCGGGCGCGGCGGCGGGCTGCGCGCCGGATGCCCCGCTCGGCGACGCGGCCTGCAATGCCTGCGCGTCCTGCGGCTGGATGTACTGGAACACCTTCACGACCTTCTCGACGCCCGGCACCTGGCTCGCCGCATCAGCGCCGCGATTGCCTTCGTCGACCGTCACGAGGCCCATCAGATAGATGTTGCCGCGCTCGCTGACGACCTTGTAGTAGTTCGCCGACAGCCCCTTCGTCGCGATGAACTCGGACTTCACGCGTCCTTCGAGATACGAGTCGTTCGCGCGCGACGACAGCGACGATGCCGGCTCGACCGACAGCTCGTTGACGATGCCGTTCACGTTGTTGATGCCGCGCACGATTTCCTCGGCGCGCTGCTTCGATGCGTCGTTCGGCACTTCGCCCGTCAGCAGCACGCGGCGGTTGAACACCGTCACGTTCACGTGCGACTGGTCCGGCAGCCCGTTGTTGATCTGCGTGAGCGACTTGACCTGGATCTCGCGATCCTCGGTCTGCGCGCCGAGCGTGCGGCGATCGGTCGCGATCAGCGCGCCGCCGCCGGCCGCCGCACCCAGCACGCCGAGCACGCAACCCTGCAGCGACATCGCGAGGCCCGCCGTCAGCGCGGCGAGCAACGTGGTTCTGACGAGCGTCTGTTTGACGCGGCTTTGGTTCATCGACGGCTCTCCTTCGTTCAATCCTCACCCAGCAGCATCGCGTCGATGCCGTCGCACAGGCAGTGGATGGTCAGCAGATGGACTTCATGGACGCGCGCCGCGCGCGAGGCGGGCACGCTGATCGGAATATCGGTATCGGACAGCGCGGCCGCGACGGCTTGGCCGTCGCCACCCGTCAGCGCGACGACGGTCATCTCGCGCTCGTGCGCCTCGTCGATCGCGGCCAGCACGCGCGGCGACGCACCGCTCGCGTCGAGCACCAGCAGGATGTCGCCGGTCTGCCCGAGCACGCGCACCTGCTGCGCGAACAGCTGGTCGACGGCGGATGCCCCCATGAGGCCGCCCTGCGACGCATCGGTGGCCAGCGCGATCGCGGGCAGGCCCGGACGCTCGCGCTCGAAGCCGCCGACGAGCGACACGGCGAGGTAGTGCGCGGCGGCAGCCGACGGGCCGTCGCCGCACGCGACGATCTTGTTGCCGTTCGCCAGCGCGGCGAACATCGCATCGACCGCGGCTGCGATCGGCAGCGACAGCGCGTCGGCCGCTTCGGCGTGTAGCGCGGCGCTGTCACGGAAATGTTGCTGAATACGTTCGACTGACATCGATTCCTGGTGAACTGGGCGCGTGGGCACACCGCGCGCAACGTCATGGGTGCGGCGAGTTTACCGCACTCCGGCACCCTCTCCGGGGGTATGACGAGAACTCTTTACATCTCGTCACAGCTCGCGGCTACGCATCGTCGGCACGAAATGCATCGCGCAGCCACTCGAGCCGGCCGGCCTCGAACGCGACGACGTCGAAACGGCACGCGGCACCCGCGCCATGCCGCACCCAGAAATGAAGCGCGGCCGCGACCAGACGCCGCCGCTTGCGCCAGCCGATGCTCGCGGCCGCGCCGCCGTGCCGCGTGCTGCGCCGCGCGCGCACCTCGACGAACACGAGCGTGCCGTCGGGCGTGCGCATCACGAGGTCGAGTTCGCCGCCGCGCATCGTCACGTTCGCCGCGACGAACGCGAGACCGCGGCGCTCCAGGAACTGCCGCGCGCGCTGCTCGAACGTCGCGCCAACCGACCTGGATCGTGTCGTGCCGGAAAAATTGCCGCCGCCGCGCGGCAAACCGCGCTCGCCGCCCGGCGCGGCAGGCGCCGCGTGGCACAATGCCGTCCTTGTTCCGCTTGCGCCGCGATTGCGCGCATTGCCTGCCATGACTGCCCTCCTCGAACTCGCGCAAACACAGCACTACCCGGACGCCGCGCTCTACGTGGTCGCGACGCCGATCGGCAACACCGCCGACATCACGCTGCGCGCGCTGCACGTGCTCGGCCTCGCCGACCGCATCGCGGCCGAAGACACCCGCAACACGGGCCAGCTGCTGGCCCGCTACGGGATCTCGAAACCACTCGTCGCCGTGCACGAGCACAACGAACGCGAAGCCGCGCTGCGCGTGATCGAGCTGCTGCGCGCCGGCGAACGCGTCGCGTACGTGTCGGACGCCGGCACGCCCGGCATTTCGGACCCGGGCGCGCGGCTCGTCGACGCCGTGCGCGCGGCCGGCTTCGCGGTGATTCCGCTGCCGGGCGCGAGCGCGGCCGTGACCGCGCTGAGCGTGGCGGGCGACTGGGCCGGCACGTTCACGTTCGCGGGCTTCCTGCCGCCGAAGGCGAAGCAGCGTGCGAGCGCGCTGCAGGCGCTCGTGCGGCACCCGTACGCGCTGGTCTTCTACGAAGCGCCGCACCGGATCGCGGACACCGTCGCCGCCCTCGCCGACGTGTTCGGCCCCGCGCGCCGGCTGCTGATTGCGCGCGAGCTCACCAAGCTACACGAGCAGCTGTTCCAGGGCACCCTGGCCGAAGGACAGAGCTGGCTCGACGGCGATGCGAACCGGCAGCGCGGCGAGTTCGTGCTGGTCGTGGAAGGCGCGCCGGCCGACGGCGGCGAAGCCGACGACACCGCGCACGACGCGCTGCTCAAGCTGCTGCTGGAAGAAGTGCCGGTGAAGAGCGCGGCGAAGCTCGCGGCCGCGTTGACGGGCGCGTCGCGCAACGCGCTGTATGCGCGCGCGCTGGTGCTGAAGGAAGGCTGACGCGCGAGCACGGACGGCCTCCGCCGCCCGGCACGCGGAAATGCAAAAGGGCTGCCCGAAGGCAGCCCTTTTGCGTAGGCGGACGAACCGCCGCGTTACCTCGCCGAGACCGACGCCAACATTTCGTCGCGTGCCTCGCGCGCTTCCTGCGGCGACAGCCCTTCGATCTTCACGCGGCCCGTGCCGGCGTGCACGAGGCCGATCATCCGGGCAGCGGCATACGACAGGTCGAGCACGCGGCCGCGCTTGTACGGCCCGCGATCGTTGACCTTCACGACGACCCACTTGCCGGTCGACGCGTTCGTCACCCTGATGTACGACGACAGCGGCAGCGTACGATGCGCGGCGGTCAGCGCGTTCATGTTGAAGCGCTCGCCGTTCGCGGTGCGGCGGCCGTGGAAATCCCGGCCATACCACGATGCCCGGCCCGTCTGGCGGAACTCGGACACATCCTTGCCGTCGATCGGCTCGGCATCCGCCAGCGACGACCTCTTCGCGTCCTTGCTGTCGGCAGCCGGCATCGATGCCAGCGCGGAATCGAAATTCAGTTGCTGCTTGTCGTCATCCGCTTTCGCGGCCGCGGCCGTCTTGTTGACCGCGTTCTTCTGGTTGGCGCTGCCGGTGGTCTGGCTGGATGGCACCGCACAGCCCGTCAGCGCAAAAAATAAAGCAATGGTCCCGAATCGAGTCGGAAATCGAAAATTCATCGACGTGTCGCCTTCTGGTTCGGGCCGCACCAGTACAACGCTGCTGAACAACGCAGATATGCGGCCCGGACGGCAAATGCGTGCACGCCCCGCTCGGCTACGCGAGCAGGCGGCTAGCATGGGCGCGGCTTTCGTCTATGCCGCAACCGTCCTGATTAGTTTTCACGTCTGGCGCAACCTGTCCCCGGCAGCCTGACCAGACCCCACATGCCGCCATCGAACATGGCTTTCAGGTTCGCGCGCGTCGCGTACAGCCAACGCACAGGAACGGCGGCACAGGCCTCATCCGGCGGCGCGGCAGCAGGGCCGCAGACGGGCGCGCAGCACCCGGCCGGACAAGACGTGAGCACCGAATGCTCGGTGCTGGATACACCGCCGGACTCCCCGGCGGTCGATGCTTGACGGTGAATCCGACACCCCGTTTAACGGGGTCGAAACACCAGCGAATTGCGTGAAATTCACGCGCAATGGGGCGCATTATACATAAACCAAAAGCCTGTCTCGAAAAGGCCCCCGTCCGGACCATTGATTCTCGCTATGGCTGTAACAATCGGGATGCTCCGGGATTGCCCGCACGAGCGGCGTCCGACACCGCACCGCAGGGCCGGCATGCCGCGCGCGCGACCGGTACAATCGCTCCTTTTAGCCGCCGCGGTGCCTCCATGAAAGTCACGCTCATTCCGGTCACGCCGTTCCAGCAGAACTGCTCGCTGCTCGTCTGCGAAAAGACCGGCCGCGCCGCCGTCGTCGATCCGGGCGGCGATCTCGAACGGATCGAACAGGAGATCGCGCGGCAGAACGTGCAGGTCGAGAAGGTGCTGCTCACGCACGGCCACGTCGATCACTGCGCGGGCGCGAAGGCACTCGCGACGCACTACGGCGTGCCGATCGTGGGACCGCAGGAAGACGAGCGCTTCTGGATCGAGCAACTGCCGATGCAGAGCCAGCGCTTCGGCTTCCCGGCCGCCGAAACGTTCGAGCCGGACCACTGGCTGAACGACGGCGACACCGTGCAGTTCGGCGACGAGACGCTCGAGGTCTATCACTGCCCCGGCCACACGCCCGGCCACGTCGTGTTCTTCAGCCGCGCGCATCGCGTCGCGATCGTCGGCGACGTGCTGTTCGCCGGCTCGATCGGCCGCACCGATTTCCCGCGCGGCAACCACGCGGACCTCGTGCGCTCGATCAAGGAGAAGCTGTGGCCGCTGGGCGACGACGTCACGTTCGTGCCGGGCCACGGCCCGGTGTCGACCTTCGGCGACGAGCGCCGCACGAATCCGTTCGTGTCCGACAAGGTGTTCGGATGAACCAGACCGCCATCCCCGAAATCTACGTCAGCACCGACGTCGAGGCCGACGGGCCGATTCCCGGCCCGCACTCGATGCTGAGCTTCGCGTCGGCCGCCTATACGGAGGACAAGCAGCTGATCGCGACGTTCTCCGCGAACCTCGAGACGCTGCCCGGCGCGCAGGCCCATCCGGTGCAGGAAGCGTGGTGGAAGACGGAGCCGCAAGCGTGGGCCGCGTGTCGGCGCGACCTGCAGGCGCCGGCGGCCGCGCTCGTCGCGTACGTCGAATGGGTCGAGGCGCTGCCCGGCAAGCCGGTGTTCGTCGCGATGCCGGCCGGCTTCGATTTCACGTTCATGTTCTGGTACATGATGCACTTCGCCGGACGCTGCCCGTTCTCGTGGTCGGCGCTCGACATCAAGACGCTCGCGTTCGCGATGACGGGCCTGCCGTACCGCAAGGCGATCAAGCCGCGCTTTCCGAAGCACTGGTTCGACGATCATCCGCACACGCACGTCGCGCTCGACGACGCGATCGAGCAAGGCGCGCTGTTCTGCAACATGCTCGCCGACCTGCGCCGCCAGCAAGCCGCGCTCGCGGGCCTCGCGGTGGCCGACACCGACCGGTCGGAACAGGCGGGAGCGGGACAAAACCCAACGGATCCGCGGGCAAATTAGCGAATCTCGCTCAACGGCGCGCCGCCAGATTGCCTTTCCTTTCCCGGGCCTCTAACATTCAGCGTGTTGTAGCTGCCGCATGGAGGCGCAGGTGACGCTCGATTCCTTTTCGCAAAAAATCCTTCGCCTGTTGCAGCTCGACGCGCGCCGTTCCGTGCAGGAAATCTCCGACCAGGTCGGCCTGTCGAGTACGCCGTGCTGGCGCCGCATCAAGGACATGGAACAGTCCGGCGTGATCCAGCGCTACACCGCGCTGCTCGATCGCGAGAAGCTCGGCCTGCACGTCTGTGCGCTCGCGCACGTGCACCTGACCCGCCACAACGAAGGCGGCGTCGAACAGTTCGAGCGCGAGATCGCGACCTGCCCGGAAGTCACCGAGTGCTACAGCACGACGGGCGAAGCCGATTACATCCTCAAGATCGTCGCCCCCGACATCAAGGCCTACGACGTCTTCCTGCACGAAAGGATCTTCAAGATCCCGGCCGTGTCGCAGGTGCGCACGAGCGTCGTGCTGCGCGAAATCAAGTTCGACACGCAACTGCCGCTGTAACGCGCGGCTCGCGGTCGCGGGCGCCGCTCACGCCTGCGCCGGCAGCCCGCGCGTGAAGCCGATCCGGCGCGCGCCGAACTGGCGCTTCAGCGCGTCGACATCGAGCCGGCCGGCCAGCGCCGCGTCGGTATCGCCCGCGCCTGCGTCGAGCGTCACGTCGATCTCGAGCCCCGTACTCAGGTAGTGCAGGTTGATCGCGGCCGGATGCAGCCCGCGCTGCGCGAGCGCGGCCTCGAGCCGCGCCGCAATCTCGGCGCGCGGCGGCAGCGCGAGCGCCGGACGGCGCGCCACATCGTTCTCGGGGTCGACGTGGATCAGCGCGTCGAGCACGCGCGGGTCGCGCAGCACGCGCGCTCGTGCGGTTTCCGCGATGTAATGCCCTTCGGAGACGGAGATCATCGGATCGACGAGGATGTGCGCGTCGACGAGCGCCGCATCGCCCATCTTGCGCGTGCGCAGGTCGTGCACGTCGCGCACGCCCGGCGTCGCGGCGAGCAGCGCGCGGATCTCGGCCGTGTCGGTAGTGTCGAGTGCGCGATCCGACAGGTCCTGCAGCGCGTCATAGCCGAACGTCCAGCCCATGCGCGCGACCATGAAGCCGACGATCGCGGCGGCGATCGGGTCGAGCAGCCGCACGCCGGCGAGACTGCCGACGATGCCGATCGCGACGACGAGCGACGATGCGGCGTCCGAGCGCGCATGCCATGCGTTCGCGACGAGCATCGCCGAACGCACGCGCCGCGCCTCGCGCAGCATGTAGCGGAACAGCGCCTCTTTCGACACGAGCACCGTGAGCGCGACGATCAGCGCGGAAAAATGGACGGCCGGAATGTTTTCGAGATTCACGAGACGGTTGCCGGCGCGCCAGAGCATGCCGATGCCGACCGCGATCAGGATCGCGCCGAGAAACAGCGACGCGACGGTCTCGTAGCGGCTGTGTCCGTAATTGTGATCGGCATCCGGCGATGCGCCGCTATGGCGATTCGCAACCAGTACGACAAAATCCGAGATCAAATCGGAAATCGAATGGATACCATCGGCAATCAATGCCTGCGAATGCGCAACCACGCCGACGACGATCTGAAACGTCGCAAGCACCACATTCAGCACGATACTGACGAGGGTGCTCTTGCGCGCGACCGCGTGCTTATCTGCGCTTTGTGCGTCGTCGGAAAACGTGGACATGAAATACGAGATATCGGTTGGGACACGTAATTCTACCAAACGACCCTCGCGGGGCATTCCGATAACCCCAAATTTTCCATTTAAATCAACCGCTTATGCGAACGGGTCGCATTTTCATTCACGCGCCGTTTCTGACATTTTCATGACAGAACGCATACATTCCGATCCCACGATACAAAAAAGCCGCGCTCCTGCACGGATACGCGGCTCTTTTCGAGGCAATGATTTAAACAGTCGTTTAAATCGAGAACTGTTCGCGGTCCTTGCCGGCGATCCAGCGCGGCGGCTTGCCACGGCCCGACCACGTCGCGCCCGTTTCCGGATCGCGGTACTTCGCTGCCACGCCTGCGCGCGGACGACCGACCTTGCCTGCCTTCGCGCGGCTGAGGCCGAGTTCGGCGAGCGAAAAGCCGTAGTCGGCAATTTTCTGCTTCACGTCATTCAGCA
Organism: Burkholderia sp. Bp9099; assembly: GCF_003857805.1. Taxonomy (NCBI): domain Bacteria; kingdom Pseudomonadati; phylum Pseudomonadota; class Betaproteobacteria; order Burkholderiales; family Burkholderiaceae; genus Burkholderia; species Burkholderia sp. Bp9099. Next base: position 233,684 of record NZ_QTPU01000005.1, on the reverse strand, counting down.
CTTCGGCGTATTCGCGCGACTTCGCTTCTTCGATTTGCTTCTCCAGCTTCTCCCGCTGGGCCAGCAGGTCCTTGTAAGAAGACATAGTTTCCCTTTCGATATGACCAATGGCGCCGATCTGCTGCCGGCTCACCATTCATGAAATATTTGTGCCTCGGATTTTGAAGGCAGAGATTAGCACAAAAAAGATTTGATAGAAGCAGGATTCACGAAAATCCCGAGACCAATTGTAATTCACGCATGTCATTTTGACCGGCCACGGCCTTTTCTCAAATTTTTACGCGCTTGCATAGAGATTAGGACATTACCCGATCCGGAAATAGGTCTATCAACATACGCAATTACCCGCATTCGGAAAAATCAAAGCTTTCATCCGGCGACATGTTTGCGAAAATCGTACGGCGCGTGACGCTAAACAGACAAAGCTGAATCCGCGGCCTCACGTCACATCCCGCGCGCTGGCCATCAACCGCTCGCGCAGTGCGCCGGCATCGCCGGGCACCGGGTCGAACGGCGTGCGCACACGGCGGCCGTCGCAGCGCCAGTCGGCGCCGTGACGGTCGACGCCGAGCAGGTCGAGCCCGGCGCGGCGCGCAGCGCTCGAGTCGTATGCGTCCCACAGCGCCCGTTCGTCGTCGAACCCGAGCGGCGGCAGCGCATCGAGGCCGGTGCCGTCCACCCAGCCCATCCGGCCGAATCCGCCGATATAGCGCAGCCGCTCGATCTCGAGCGCCCAGAACGTGAAATCGCCGAGCGCGAGATAGCGCGCGGCGTCGGGTTCGTAGCGCAGGTAGCGTGCGGCGACATGCGGCGCGTCGCCGAGCGGCACGAAGCGGCCGAGCAGCGTCGCGCGCTCGGCGTTCAGCACGTCGCCGTCCGGCGCGTCGACGACCAGGAAGCCCGCGCGCGGATCGGCGGCGAGGTTGCGTGTGTGCTCGGCGAGGCCGCTCACGAGAATCACGGGCCGATGATCCGCATCGGGTGCGAACGGCACGACCGTCGGATAGGGAAAGCCTTGCGGGTCGCGCGCGTGGGTCGCGAGCGTGCCGAGCGCGCAGCGATGCAGCAGGTGCAGGGCAAGGACGGGATCGATGTTCACGGTGACTCCTGCGATCGGAAGGCCTGGTGGCAAGGGTGGCGAAGGCGGGCCGCGCCGGAACGCGTCGGGCACGCCGCCTGCGCATCGATGTTACCCGCGGCGGCGGCTTGCCGGGCATCGGCCGAATGGCCGACGCGCCGCGTGAAGGCAAAGTGCGCGCCGATCACGACCGGCGGCACGGCCAGCGCGCCGGCAAGACCGTAAACGGTTCGATAGAATCGGACGAATCCGACGGGCGCGACGCGCCCGCGCATCGTCCATTCAAGAGCGTTCCGTGTCCGAATCCTCCTCCCGATCCTCGTCCGACTTTTCCGCGCCGCCCGACGCGCATCGCGTGCTGGCGTTGCCGGTCCGCCAGCGCGCACGCACGGCCACGATGGCGCTGTTCTTCGTCGCCGGCATGATGTACGCGTCGTGGGGCGTGCACGTGCCGACCGTGCGCGACAAGTTCGCGTTGAGCGCCGGGCTGCTGTCGATCGCGCTGTTCGCGGTCGCGGGCGGCTCGATCGCCGCGATGCTGACGATCGCGCGCTGGATCGCGCGCGTCGGCTCGCGCACCGCGTGCCTCGCGGGCGGGCTCGTGATGTCCGCCTGCGCGGCGCTGATCCTCGTGGTCCCCGATTACTGGATGCTGCTCGTCGTGCTCGCGCTGTTCGGCTTCTCGATGGCGACGCTCGACGTCGCGATGAATGCCGAGGCAAGCGCGGTCGAGATCGCGCTCGGCAAGCCGATCATGTCGTCGCTGCACGGGATGTTCAGCATCGGCGGGATGTCGGGGGCGGCAGCCGGCGGCGCGCTGTTGTCGGCCGGCATGGCGCCGGCCGTGCATCTCGCGCTCGCGGCGGCCGTCAGCGCCGCGGTGCTGCTCGCCGCGAGCCCGGCCGTGCTGCCGCACGTGCCGCATCACGAACACGCGCACGGCGGCGGCAATCGCTGGCGCTCGCCCGCGCTGTGGATGCTCGGCGGCATCGCGCTGATCGCACTGATCGCCGAAGGCGCGATGTACGACTGGGCGACCGTCTACATGCGCGACGTCGTCGCGGCGAGTCCCGCGCTCGCGAGCGCCGCGTATGCGGCGTTCTCCGGCGGGATGGCGGTCGCGCGTTTCGCCGGCGACGCGGTGCGCGCGCGCTTCGGCGCGCCGCAGCTGGTGTTCGCGAGCGCGTCGCTCGCGTGCGCCGGGATGATCGGCGCACTGCTGCTGCCGAACCCGATCGCCGTGCTGACGGGCTTCACGCTGATGGGCCTCGGCCTCGCGAACATGATGCCCGTGCTGTTCGCCGCCGCCGCGCGCGTGAAAGGCATCCACGCGGCCGAAGGCCTCGCGCACGTGGCCGGGCTCGCGTATTTCGGACTGCTGTTCGGTCCGGTCGTGATCGGCGCGGTCGCGCAGACGGCGAACCTGACCATCGGGCTGGCGGTCGTCGCGCTGTGCGCGGCGCTCGTCGCCGCGGTCGCGCCGAAGGTCCTCGCACACCTGAAGATCTGACCGCGCGGCGGGCGCGCCAAAAAGAAAGCGCGCCTGCGTTGCCGCAGGCGCGCTTTCACCCCTTCTGTCGACCGCTGTTCAGCTTACATCTTCACTTCGTCGAGCAGCGTCTTCTTGCCGCTCTTGTAGTTGTACAGCGAGATCACGCCGTGCTGCAGGTCGCCCTTCGAGTCGAAGGTCGTCGTGCCGATCACGCCCGAGTAGTTCGTCGCCGGCATCGCAGCGAGAATCTTCGCCGGATCCGTCGAGTTCGAGCGCTTCATCGCATCGACGATGATGTACACGGCGTCGTACGTGAACGGTGCGTAGATCTGGATCGGCTGGCCGAAGCGCTTCTCGTACTTCGCCTTGAACGCCGCGCCGCCCGCCATCTTCTCGAGCGAAGCACCGGCTTCCGAGCACACGACGTTGTCGGTCGCGTCGCCGGCCAGGTCGGCCAGCTTCTCCGTGCACACGCCGTCGCCCGCGAGGATCTTCGCGCGCAGGCCGAGCTGCTTCGCCTGTTTCGCGAACGGGCCGCCGGTGGCGTCCATGCCGCCGTACATGATCGCGTCCGGGTTCTCGCCCTTGATCTTGGTCAGAATCGCGCGGAAGTCGACCGCCTTGTCGTTGGTCGCATCGTGCGACATCACCTTCAGGCCGAGCGCCTTCGCCTTCTTCTCGAACTCGTTCGCGAGACCCTGGCCGTAGGCGGTCGAATCGTCGACCACCGCGACGCTCTTGATGCCCTTCGAGTGCGCGTAGTTCGCGAGTGCCGGGCCTTGCTGCGCATCGGTCGCCACCACGCGATACGTGGTCTTGAAGCCTTGCTGCGTGTACGCCGGGTTGGTCGCCGACGGCGAGATCTGCACGATGCCCGAATCGCTGTAGATCTTCGAGGCCGGGATCGACGTGCCCGAGTTCAGGTGGCCGACCACCGCGACGACCTTGTCGTCGACGAGCTTCTGCGCAACCTGCGTGGCCTGGCGCGGGTCGGCCGCGTCATCCTGCGCGTCGAGTTGCAGCGTGATTTTCTGGCCGCCGATCGTGAGACCCTTGGCGTTGATCTCCTCGACTGCGAGACGTGCACCGTTTTCGTTGTCCTTGCCCAGGTGTGCAATACCGCCCGTCAAGGGCGCGACGTGGCCGATCTTGACGACTTGATCGGCGGCCGCGTTGCTTGCCGCTGCAACGCACAGCATCGCCGCTGCGGTGATAGGCAACAGCTTTTGCATCTTGATATTCATGTAAGTCTCCAGTTTCGGTCCCAATAAACGCCATCGCCCGGTGCCCCGCTGCCATCCCTGTGTTTGCATTCACTGGACGATTCGCCGGTTGCATCGTTCATGCACTTGGCCTCAAGCACGTGGGAAGCAACCGCTTTTAGCAGCCGCCCGCCCGTACTTGCGCGCAAGTGTAGGTGATCAAATTAATTTGTGGGACTTTTTTGGGGTAGTGGTAACACTACCGATACGGGCGCTTTGGAATGACTGCTCGAATGTCGCCGCAAGCCCCGCCGGATAAGGGTTTCCGCTAGTTCCACGCGGCCTGGCGAAAGGTTGATTTAAAGCATTCCCGTGTCATTTCGATTCGGTATTTTGTGCGCGGGATCATTGAATGAAACGCGCGTGACGACGCGCGCGTTTCGTGTGCCGACGCGAGCCGCTCCGGCGGCCGTCGAATCGTTTACGCAGGCACCGCGCGCCATTCGGCGTCGAGCGCGTCGACGAGCTGCGACGTCGTCAGCGCGGCGTCGCGCCGCCTGGCGAGCGGCGCGCCCTGCCCGGCCCACAGCGACAGGTAGTCGCCGTCATTCGCGCGCGCGGCGGCCTGGCGCAGCGGCTGGGTCAGCGCGTTCTGCACCGGATACGGCGCGGCATCGGCCACGCGTTCGCCGAGCCGCATCATCAGCGCATTGCGCAAGCCACGCGCATGGCGGCCGGTGATCGCGCGCGTGACCTGCGTCGACGTATCGGCGCTCGCGAGCAGCCGCGCCTTCCAGTCCGCCGCGATCGCGCTTTCCGCACACGTCAGGAACGCGGTGCCGAGCTGCGCGCCCTGCGCGCCGAGCGCGAGCGCGGCGGCGATCCCGCGGCCGTCCATGATGCCGCCCGCGGCGAGCACGGGCAGCCCGGTCGCATCGACGAGCTGCGGCACCAGCGCGAGCGTGCCGATCAGCGCATCGTCGGCCGGGCCGATGAAGGTACCGCGATGGCCGCCGGCTTCGGCGCCCTGCGCGGACAGCGCGTCGGCGCCAGCCGCCCGCCACGCGAGCCCTTCGGCGACGTGCGTCGCGGTGCCGATCACGTAAGTGCCGGCGGCCTTCAGGCGCGCGACGTCGGCCGCGTCGAGCACGCCGAACGTGAAACTCGCGACCGGCACGCGCAGCGCGACGAGCGCGTCGAGCTGCGCGCGGAAGTCGGGTGCGTAACGCGCGGGCGCGCTGCCCGGCGGCAGCCCGAGCGTCGCGTTCAACGGATCGATCGCGGCGAGCGCGCGAGCGACGGTCGCCGCGTCGGGCGCGGCGTCGGGCGCGGCGTCGGGCAACACGAACAGGTTCACGGCGAACGGACGCGAAGTCGCCGCGCGAATCGCGGCGACTTCGGTCGCGAGACGGTCCGGCTCGAACGCGCCGGCGCCGAGACTGCCGAGCGCGCCGGCGTTGGACGCGCCCGCGACCATCGCGGCCGTGGTCGCGCCGACCATCGGCGCCTGCACGAGCGGCAGGCGCAGGCCGAAGCGTTCGGAAAACGGGGTGGAAAATGCACGGGCTGGCATGGCGAATCCTTCGGGGGCGATGCGCGAAAGCGCTTTGTAAAGGCCGACACGTCGACTCTATCGAAGCCGCACGCCGCCGAAAAATGAATAATCGAGATCGAAACGATCGCTGCGCGAGAAGCGGGTTCGGCACGCGGGTTCGAGCCGCGCATACCCGGCCGGCGCGCCGCTTGCGCGCGCTGCAGCGTCCGGGGATTGGTGGCACACTGGGCCGCCTCCATTTCCATCCGCGGCGCGCATGTCGCGCGCCCGTTCGCCAGGAGTTCAAACGTGACAGCCCAATGGATCGACATCCCGACCGGTAACGACAGCTTCGGCGGCTATCTCGCGCTGCCCAAGCGCGGCAAGGGCCCCGCCGTCATCATCATCCAGGAAATCTTCGGCGTGAACGCGCACATTCGCGCGGTCGCCGACCAGTACGCGGCCGACGGCTTCGTCGCGCTCGCGCCGGACGTGTTCTGGCGCACGCAGCCGCGCGTCGAACTGACCTACGAAGGCGCCGATCGCGACAAGGGTATCGAGCTGATGAAGAAGACCGACGTGGGCCTCGCGGTCGCGGACATCGGCGCGGCCGCCGACGCGTTGCGCGCGCGCCCCGAAGTCGCCGGCAAGGTCGCCGCGATCGGCTACTGCTTCGGCGGCCAGCTCGCGTACCGCGCGGCCGCGGCCGGCAAGGTCGATGCGGCGGTCGCCTACTACGGCGGCGGCATCCAGAATGCGCTCGACCTCGCCGGCAAGATCACGCAGCCGATCCTGTTCCACTACGCGGAGAACGACCACGCGATCCCGCTCGCCGCCGTCGAGCAGGTGAAGGCCGCGTTCGCGGGCCGCCACAACGCGTCGTTCCACCTGTACCCGGGCGCCGAGCACGGCTTCAACTGCACCGACCGCGCATCGTACAACCAGCGCGCCGCGGCGCTCGCGCACGGCCGCACGCTGACGTTCCTCGCCGAACACCTGTAAAGGCCGCCGGCGGCGGGTCCGGCGCGCCGGGCCCGCGTTATCCTCCTTTCATCGCCACGAGTCACAACGGGGGTGACCGCGATGCACTCGGACTATCTCGCGCATGACGCGATCGGCCTCGCCACGCTCGTGCGCGAACGCAAGGCGAGCCCGCGCGAACTGCTCGACGCCGCGATCGGCCAGGCCGAAGCGGTGAACGGCGCGATCAACGCGATCGTGCTGCAGGACTACGACGCCGCGCGCAAGCGGGCCGAGCAGGCCGGCGACACCGGCACCGACGCGCCGTTCGCGGGCGTCCCGTATCTCGTCAAGGATCTGGGCGCGGCGGTCGCCGGGCTGCCGCTGTCGATGGGCAGCCGGCACTACCGCTACTTCGCCCCCGCCGACGATTCGCCGCTGATCGCGCGCAGCCGCGCGGCCGGGCTCAATGTGTTCGGCAAGACCAACACGTCGGAAATCGGCCAGATGCCGTACACCGAACCCGAGCTGTTCGGCGCGTGCCGCAATCCGTGGGACATCGATCACACGCCCGGCGGCTCGAGCGGCGGCGCGGCCGCGGCCGTCGCGGCCGGCATCGTGCCGCTCGCGCATGCGTCCGACGGCGGCGGCTCGATCCGGATCCCCGCGTCGTGCTGCGGGCTGTTCGGCCTGAAGCCGAGCCGCAATCCGGTGCTGGTCGACCTGCCTTCGAACGGCGAGCTGGTCGTCCAGCATGCGGTGTCGCGCAGCGTGCGCGACAGTGCGCTGCTGCTCGACGTGACGACCGGCCAGACGCTGCCGCCCGGCGCGCCCGGCACCTTTCTGGGCGCGCTCGACGCGCCGCCCGGCCCGCTTCGGATCGGCCTCGTCGTCGACCCGATGCTCGCGCCGGCGCTCGCCGGCGACACACGCGCGGCGCTCGACGACGCGGCCGCGCTGGTCGAATCGCTCGGCCATCACGTCGAACCGGCGACGCTGAACATCGACTACGCGCGCGCGGCCGAAACCTTTCTCACGCTATGGGCGACGATCGCCGAGGAGCTGGTGCTGGGTGCGCGCGCGCTGACCGGACGCACGCCGAAGCGCGCGGAGTTCGAGCCGGCGACGTGGGCGATGGCCGTCGTCGGCAGGCGCGTCGCCCGCGCGCGCCTGCCGGACGTGCTCGAATGGCAGCGCCAGCTCACCGTGCAGGTCGCGGGCCTCGTGTCGCGCTACGACGCGATCCTGTGCGCGACGCTCGCGGGGCCGCCGGTCAAGATCGGCGAGCTGCAGCCGACGCCGCTCGAAGCCGCGCAGATGAAGCTGCTCGGCGCGCTGCCGGTGAAACCGCTGCTGCGCGAGATGCTCGCGAAGGCGTCGGAGAAGGCGTTCGCGTGGGCCGGCTGCACCGAGCTGTTCAACCTGACGGGCCAGCCGGCGATGTCGGTGCCGCTCTGGTGGAACGCGCGCGGGCTGCCGATCGGCGTGCAGTTCGTCGCGCGCCACGCCGACGATGCGTTGCTGCTGAAACTCGCGCGCCAGCTCGAACAGGCGCGGCCGTGGTTCGACCGGCGCCCGCCGCTGATGCAGGCGCAGCGCTGACGCTGGCGCGGCGGGCGGACCGGCCGACCGGCAGCGAAAAAAAAGCCCAGCCGGTTTTGCCGGCGGGGCTTTCGACGCATGCAACCGCGTGATGACGCTTACATGGAGAGCCGTTCGCAGATCGTCCGCGTCGCGGCCGCCGCGTTCAGCGTATAGAAGTGCAGGCCCGGCACGCCCGCGTCGATCAGGCGCTGGCACAGGCTCGTGACGACGTCCGCGCCGAACGCACGGATCGCGTCGCGATCGTCGCCGAAGCTCTCGAGCCGGCGCGCGACCCAGCGCGGCACTTCCGCGCCGCACATTTCCGAGAAGCGCATCAGCTGCGAGAAGTTCGTGATCGGCATGATGCCCGGCACGATCGGCACGTCCACCCCCAGCTTGCGCGCATCCTCGACGAAGCGGAAATACGCGTCGGCATTGAAGAAGTATTGCGTGATCGCGGAATTCGCGCCGGCTTTCACCTTGCGCGCGAAGTTCTCGAGATCGGCCTTCGGCGAGCGCGATTGCGGGTGGTATTCCGGATAGCCGGCGACTTCGATGTGGAACCAGTCGCCATGCTCGGCGCGGATGAAGCTGACGAGCTCGGACGCATAACGCAGCTCGCCGACCGCGCCCATCCCCGACGGCAGGTCGCCGCGCAGCGCGACGATATGCCGGATACCGTGCGAGCGGTACTGGTCGAGGATCGCGCGCAGGTTGTCGCGCGACGAGCCGATGCACGACAGGTGCGGCGCGGCCTCGAGGCCGTCCTTCTGCATGTCGAGCACGGTATCGAGCGTGCCCTGCTGCGTCGAGCCGCCGGCGCCGAACGTCACGGAGACGAATTTCGGCTTCAGCGGCAGCAGCTGCGCACGCGTCGCGCGCAGCTTCTCGACGCCCTCCGCCGTCTTCGGCGGGAAGAATTCAAACGAGAGTTCGATCGGTTTCATGATTCGCAAGAGTGAGCCCGGCCGTCAGCCGATGTCGCGCTGCCCGAAGATCAGCGCGGACAGCAGCCACGACACGATGCTGTACAGGATCGAACCGAAGAACGCCGACCAGAAACCCGACACCTCGAACCCCTTCAGCAGCGACGACGCGAACCAGAAGCACAGCGCGTTCACGACGAGGATGAACACCCCGAGCGTGACGATCGTGACGGGCAGCGTCAGCAGGATCAACACCGGCCGGATCACCGTGTTGATCAGGCCCAGCACGACCGCGATGATCAGCGCGGTGCCGAAGCTCTTGATGTGGATCGACGGCACGAGGTACGTGATGATCAGCAGCGCGAGGGCGTTGATGACCCAGGTGAGGATGACGCTCATGGAGGGCTCCGGTTCGGTTGTCGATCTGGTCGGTCAATGCTCGGTGACCGCCGCCGGCCGCCACGCGTGCCCGCGCAGCGGCGGACATGACGCGACGGCCGGCGATCCGGCACCGTGCCGCCGTACCGCGCCCGCCCGATGCGGGACGCCCGCGGCACGGCGGCGACGGCGCATCAGTAGCGGTAGTGGTTCGGCTTGAACGGGCCGTCCTTCTGCACGCCGATGTACGCAGCCTGCTCGTCCGACAGCACGGACAGGTTCGCGCCGATGCGCGCGAGGTGCAGGCGCGCGACCTTTTCATCGAGGTGCTTCGGCAGCACGTACACCTTGTTCTCGTACTCGTTGCCGCGCACGAACAGCTCGATCTGCGCGAGCGTCTGGTTCGCGAACGAGTTCGACATCACGAACGACGGGTGGCCGGTCGCGCAGCCGAGGTTCACGAGGCGGCCTTCGGCCAGCAGGATCACGCGCTTGCCGTCCGGGAAGATGATGTGGTCGACCTGCGGCTTGATGTTTTCCCACTGGTACTGGCGGGTCGACGCGACGTCGATTTCCGAGTCGAAGTGGCCGATGTTGCAGACGATCGCGTTGTGGCGCATCGCCTTCATGTGATCGTGGTTGATCACGTGGTAGTTGCCGGTCGCCGTCACGAAGATGTCGGCCTTGTCGGCCGCGTATTCCATCGTCACGACGCGGTAGCCTTCCATCGCCGCCTGCAGCGCGCAGATCGGGTCGATTTCGGTGACCCACACGGTCGCGCCCAGGCCGCGCAGCGATTGCGCGCAGCCCTTGCCCACGTCGCCGTAGCCCGCGACGACCGCGACCTTGCCCGCGATCATCACGTCGGTCGCGCGCTTGATGCCGTCGACGAGCGATTCGCGGCAGCCGTACAGGTTGTCGAACTTCGACTTCGTGACCGAGTCGTTCACGTTGAACGCCGGGAACGGCAGGCGGCCGTCCTTTTCCATCTGGTACAGGCGGTGCACGCCGGTCGTGGTTTCCTCGGTCACGCCCTTGATGTGCGCGAGGCGCGTCGAGTACCAGGTCGGGTCCGCGTCGAGGTGCTTCGCGATCGACTTGTACAGCGCGACTTCTTCCTCGTTGGTCGGCTTCGCGATCACCGAACGGTCCTTCTCGGCCTTCGAGCCGAGGATCAGCAGCAGCGTTGCGTCGCCGCCGTCGTCCAGGATCATGTTCGCGAATTCGCCGTTCGGCCATTCGAAGATGCGGTGCGAGAACTCCCAGTATTCGTCGAGCGACTCGCCCTTGAACGCGAACACCGGCGTGCCGGCTTCGACGATCGCGGCCGCGGCATGGTCCTGCGTCGAGAAGATGTTGCACGACGCCCAGCGCACGTCCGCGCCGAGCGCCTTCAGCGTCTCGATCAGCACGCCGGTCTGGATCGTCATGTGCAGCGAACCGGCGATGCGCGCGCCCTTCAGCGGCTGCTGCGCCTTGTATTCGTCGCGGATCTGCACGAGGCCCGGCATTTCGGTCTCGGCGATGTTCAGTTCCTTGCGGCCCCAGCCGGCAAGCGCCATGTCGGCGACGATGTAATCCTTGGAAGCCTGGGAATCGATAATGGCGTTCATCACGCCCTCCTTTCTAAAAAAGTTCTAGAAATTGGTGACGTGAGCGCCGTTCAGGAAGCGGGGCCGGTGCAAATATCGCCGCACGGCTGCTTGGTGAAGCTTTCCGAGCCTGGCGGACGCAGGATGGTCCGTCGCAACGCTCCTCGGAAAACGGGAGGGATTGTAGCAAATCGGCGCGGGAAATGCGCGCCGCGCGCCGCGTCGGCGCGCGTGGGCTGCCGTGAAAGGGTCAGTTCTCCGCGCCGACCCACGCCTGTTCGCGCAACCGCGCGCGCAGGCGCGCGACGGCCTGGCTGTGCAGCTGGCACACGCGCGACTCGCTGACTTCGAGCACCGCGCCGATCTCGCGCAGGTTCAGCCCGCGCTCGTAGTACAGCGACATCAGCAGCTTCTCGCGCTCGGGCAGCCGGTCGATCGCGTCGACGAGTGCCTCGCGCAGGTGGTCGTCGAGCAGCGCCGACAGCGGATCGGCGTGATCGACGCGATAGCGGTCGAGGAACGGCTCGTCGTCGGCCGCGCGGTCGAAATCCTCGTAATAGATGAGCTGGCTGCCGTGCAGGTCCTGCAGCATCCCCTGGTATTCGTCGAGCGGCATCTTCAGGTGCTGCGCGATCTCGGTCTCGCTCGCCGAGCGGCCGAGCTGCTGCTCGACCTGGTGCACCGCGTGCTCGACCTCGCGCGACGTCTTGCGCAGGCTGCGCGGCAGCCAGTCGTTGCTGCGTAGCTCGTCGAGCATCGCGCCGCGGATGCGCTGGGTCGCGTAGGTCTCGAACTGCGCGCCCTGGTCTTCCTTGTAGCGGCCGGCCGCGTCCATCAGGCCGATCATGCCGGCCTGGATCAGGTCGTCGAGGTCGACGCTCGCCGGCATCTTCGCGACGAGCTGCAGCCCCAGGCGCCGCACGAGCGGCGCGTATTGCGCGAGCACGTCGGCCTGGGTCATCTTTCCCTGAGCGTTGTACATCATGGCTCTCTCCTTGCGGTGGCGCTCACGCGGCGTGCGCCGCACCCGCCTCGTAAGACGGCTTGCCGCCCGCATGCACGGCGCGCCCCGCGCCCGTGCCCGGGCGCATCGGCCAGTACAGCAGGTCGGCGGCAATCTGCCGGTAATCGCGCGCGGCGGCCGACGACGGAAACGCGTCGACCGCGGTATGCATCAGGTCGCGCGCATGCTCGACGAGCGGATCGGCGGTCACGCAGCCGGCGTCGGCGATCGACACCGTCAGGTAGCGGCTCGCGACGCCCGCGAGGTTGTCGAATGCGGTCCTCGCGTCGGCGTGGCTGCCGACGTGATTGGTCAGCACGCGGAACTGCGCGACCGCGTGCGCGAAATGCAGCCGCTTCATGCACGCGTACGCCTCGGTGATCGCCTGCGCGGCGACCCGCGTGACGATCAGCACGTCGTGCGCCTCGCGCGCGAGCGCGGAGAACCCGCCGTCGGCGCCGAGCTGCGCGTCGACCAGCACGATGTCGGCCTGGCCGTCGACGAAGTCGCTCAGTTCCGTATCGTCGTAGCCGTCGCGTGCGAGCCGCGCGGCCGCGCACAGGCCGAAGCCGGCGGCGACGCGCGTGCGTTCGCCGTCGCGCAGCCACGCGCCCGCGAGCGTCGCCGTGGCCGACTGCACGTCGGCGCGCTCGTCGACGACGAGCACGTCCTTGCCGAGCGCGGTCAGCGCCGCCGCGAGGTTCACGACGGTGGACGTGCAGCCGACGCCCGCCGGCCCGCCCGTCACCGCGACGATGCGCGACGCGCGCCCGGCCAGCAGGCGCCGCAGCCCTTCGGCCTGATCGATGATCCGTTTATCCAAATCGCACCTCGTGCAGCTCGGCGGTGGAACGTGCGGTCAGTGCGGACAGCAGCGTCGGCATGTCTTCGTCTTGCGGCACGAAGGGCGAGCCGTCGCGCGGCACACAGAACGCGCTCTTCAGCAGGAATTTGGTCGACGCGACGTACAGGTTCTCCGGCACCTTCTGGCCGGTCGACACGTAGTGGACCGGCAGCTTGTAGCGGATCACCGTGTCGAGCACGCCGCCGAGATGGGTCGCCTCGTCGAGCTTGGTCAGGATGCAGCCGGCGAGATCGGGGTGTGCCGCGTGCGGATGGTCGGCCGCGCTGCGGTAGGCCTGGACGACCTCGTTGAGCGTGTCGCCGTGGCTCGTCGCGTTGAGCAGCAGCAGGCGCTGCACCGGCGCGTTCGCACCGTGCAGCATCGCGATCTGGTCGGACAGCGCGCGGTCCCGCTGGCTCATGCCGATCGTGTCGATCAGCACGATGTGCTTGTTGCGCAGCTCGGACAGCGCGAGCTCGAGATCGCCCGCATCCTTCACCGCATGCACGGGGACGCCGAGGATCTTGCCGAAGATGCGCAGCTGCTCGTGGCCGCCGATCCGGTAGCTGTCGGTGGTCAGCAGCGCGACCTTGCTCGCGCCGAAGCGCATCACGCAGCGCGCGGCGAGCTTCGCGGTGGTGGTCGTCTTGCCGACGCCGGTCGGCCCCATCAGCGCGAACACGCCGCCGCGCTCCATCAGCGCGTCTTCGCTCTCGAGCACCGGCAGGTTCGCCGCGAGCACCGACTGCGCCCAGTCGGCGGCCTGCTCGAAGGTCTGCGCGCCGTCGCCGGACGGCAGGTTGTCGACCAGCATGCGCACCAGCTGCGCGGAGAAGCCGGCCGAGAACAGGTGCCGGGTCAGCGCGCCGTGCACCGGGCTGCGGCGCTGGCGGTCGTGCCACATCAGGCTGTCGAACTGCGCTTCCATCATCCCGCGCATCGCGCCGAGCTCGTGCATCACCGTGTCGTTGACGATGCTCTCGACGCGCGCCTTCACCGCGTCTGCCACCGCGGCGGCGGCCTCGGCGGACAGGCGCGTGCGTTCGGCCGGCTTCGCGGCACCCGTTTCGCCCTGGCGGGCCGTCGCAGCGGCGGCCGGCGGCATCCGGCGCTCGGCGTCGCGCACGATGTCGCGCGCCCAGGCGGCAGGCGTCGCGGGTGCGGCGTCCTGCTGCATGCGGGCCGGCGCTTGCGGGGCGGTCGGGGCGGCCTGCGCGCGGGCGATCAGCGCTTCGCGCTGCTGGGTCAGGCGTTTCGCGTGCTCGACGAGCCACGGCGCGGGTTCGGACGCTGCCGACGGCGTGCCGGCGGCGGTGATCGGCGCAACGGGCGCAACCGGCGCGCCCGATGCCGCGGCCGTTGCGTGCGTGTCGGCATCCGCGTCGAAGGCGGTCGATTCCGCGGCCGGCTCCGTCGCTTCGGCGCGCGCGCCGAACACCGAGGAAAACACGTCCGGGAGCCCGCCCTCGCCTGCTGCATACGGATTGACGGCCGGGCGCGCGAGCCCGGCACCCGGGCGCGACACGATGCCCGGCACGGCTGCGGCCGGCACGGATTCCGGCGTGCGCGGCGGAAGGCTGCGCGCCCGGGCCGCGGCCGGCGGCGCGACCGCGGCGAGATCCGAATCGGCGAGCGCGACGATTTCGACACTGCCGTCATCGAGCGTGCGGTTCGACAGCACGACGGCGTCGGCACCCAGTGCCTCGCGCACGAGGCGAAGCGCGTCGCGGCTGGTCGCGCCGGTGAATTTGCGAATGTTCAAGCGGAACCCCCGATGACGTTAACGACTTTGATCGTGCGCGTGTCCGGCACTTCGGCATACGACAGCACTTTCAGTTGCGGCAGGCTGCGGCGCAGGAAACGCGCGAGCATCGCGCGCAGCGCGTGCTGCACCAGCAGCACGGGCGGCAGCCCGAGATTCTGTTGACGCAGCATCGCTTGCTGCGTGCCGGTCAGAAGGTTGTGCGCGAGGCCGGGTTCGAGGCCCGGGTTCGCGCCGGTGGCGAGCGCCTGCGACAGCACGCGCTCGAGATTCGAATCGAGGCCCATCACCTGCATCTCGCCCGCGCCCGGATACCACTGCTGCGTGATCGCCCGGCCGAGCGACAGCCGCACCGCGGCGGTGATCTCGTACGCGTCGCCGCGGCCCGCGTGTTCGGACACGGCCTCGAGGATCGTGCGCATGTCGCGGATCGGCACGCCTTCCTCGAGCAGGTTCTGCAGCACTTTCTGCAGCGTCGTCAGCGAGATCGTCTTCGGCACGAGGTCCTCGACGAGCGACGGCGCATCCTTGCCGGTGCGCTCGACGAGCGACTGCACTTCCTGGCGGCCGAGCAGCTCGGCCGCGTGCTGCACGACCAGATGGTTCAGATGGGTCGCGACGACCGTGCTCGCATCGACGACCGTGTAGCCGTACACCTGCGCCTGCTCGCGCATCGCGACGTCGATCCACACGGCCGGCAACCCGAACGCCGGATCCTGCGTCGTGGCGCCCGGCAGCGCGGCCGTCACCTGGCCCGGGTTGATCGCGAGCCACTGGCCCGGGAACACTTCGCCCGTGCCGATCTCGACGCCCTTCAGCGCGATCCGGTATGCGTTCGGCCGCAGCTCGAGGTTGTCGCGGATGTGGATCACCGGCGGCAGGAAGCCGATTTCCTGCGCGAATTTCTTGCGGATGCTCTTGATGCGCTTGAGCAGCTCGCCGTCGCTGTTCTTGTCGACGAGCGGGATCAGCCGGTAGCCGACTTCGAGGCCGAGCGGATCGATCAGCTGCACGTCGTCCCAGGTCGCCTCGTGGCTGTCGCCCGGCAGCGCGGCGGGCGGTGCGATCTCGGTCACGTCGCCGGCCGCCACGCGGGCCGCCGCGCGACGCGTCTGCGTGCGGGCCAGCCAGATCGCGCCGCCGCCGAGCGCGAGGAACGCGACGTGCGGCATGCCCGGGATCAGCCCCATCAGCACGATGATCGCGCCGGTGATGTTGAGCACGCGCGGGTTGGTGAACAGCTGGCCGGTGATCTGCGTGCCGATGTCCTCGTCGGTCGCGACGCGCGACACGATCACGCCGGCCGCGGTCGAGATCACGAGCGACGGGATCTGCGCGACGAGGCCGTCGCCGATCGTCAGCAGCGTGTAGTTGGTGCCGGCCGCGGCGAAGCTCATGTCGTGCTGCACCATCCCGACGATCAGACCGCCGATCACGTTGATCGCCATGATGATCAGGCCCGCGATCGCGTCGCCGCGCACGAACTTCGACGCGCCGTCCATCGACCCGTAGAACTCGGCTTCCTGCGACACGGCGAGGCGCCGCTTGCGCGCCTGTTCCTCGTTGATGAGGCCCGCGTTCAGGTCGGCGTCGATCGCCATCTGCTTGCCGGGCATCGCGTCGAGCGTGAAGCGCGCGGACACTTCGGCGATCCGCCCCGCGCCCTTCGTGATCACCATGAAGTTGATGATCATCAGGATCACGAACACGACGATGCCGACCGCGAAGTTGCCGCCGACGAGGAAGTGGCCGAACGCCTCGATCACCTGGCCCGCCGCGTCGGGGCCGGTGTGGCCTTCGAGCAGCACGACGCGCGTCGACGCGACGTTCAGCGACAGCCGCAACAGCGTCGAGAACAGCAGCACGCTCGGGAACGCCGCGAAGTCGAGCGGCTTCATCGTGTACATGCTGACGAGCAGCACCATCACCGACAGCGCGATGTTGAAGGTGAACAGCAGATCCAGCAGCAGCGGCGGCAGCGGCAGGATCATCATCCCCAGGATCATGCAGATGAGGATCGGGCCCGCGAGCGCGCGCAGGTTGGTGCCCGCGAACGGGTTCGCGCGCTTGGCGAACAGGCCGGTGGTCGGGGTGCTCATGCTGCGTTCCCTTGCTTGCCGAGCGTGTCTTCGGCTTCTTCACGCTCGTCGTCGGCGGCGACCGACGACCCCTTGTCGAGGTCGGCCGGCACGTCGAGATCGACCGGCGCGGCCGGGAAGGCGCCGCCTTCCGAGCGGAAACGCTTGAGCTGGTAGACCCACGCGAGCACTTCGGCGACAGCCGAGTACAGCGAGCCGGGAATCTCGCGTTCGAGTTCGACGTTGTGATACAGCGCACGCGCGAGCGGCGGCGCCTCGAGCAGCGGCACGTTGTGCTCGGCCGCGAGTTCGCGGATGCGCGCGGCGACGAGGTTCACGCCCTTCGCGACGACCTTCGGCGCACGCATCTCGCCGTCCGTGTACTGCAGCGCGACGGCGAAGTGCGTCGGGTTCGTGACGACCACGTCGGCCTTCGGCACGGCGGCCATCATCCGGCGCCGCGCGATCGCGCGCTGCTGCTGGCGGATGCGGCCCTTCACGTGCGGATCGCCTTCGTTCTCGCGATGCTCGCGCTTCACTTCTTCCTTCGTCATGCGCAACTTCTTGTTGTACTGCCAGAGTTGGTAAGGCACATCGAGCGCGGCGACCACCAGCATCCCGGCGACCGTCGTGCCGCAGCACACGGCGACCAGATGCATCGCATCGGCGAGCGCCGAGCCGAGCGGCTGGGTCGCGAGACCGAGCAGCTCGTCCTTGCTGCGCCAGATCGCGATCCCGCCGATCCCGCCGACGACGAGCGTCTTCGCGAGCGACATCCCGAGCTGGATCGGCCCCTGGATCGAGAACATCCGGCCCAGGCCCGAGATCGGGTTCAGGCGGTCGAACTTCAGCTCGAAGGTCTTCTGCGAGATCAGCCAGCCGCCGAGCGCCATTGGCGCGAGCAGCGCGGCGAGGCCGGTGAGCGCCAGGATCGGCAGCAGCGCGGCGAGACCCTCGAGGCTCGCGCTGCCGGCCGCCGACAGCATCCGGTGCGTGTCGAACGCGGTCGCGCGGTCGAACGCGAACGCACCGCGCAGCATCGTCTGGAGGTGGGCGCCCGACGGACCCGCGAGCAGCCACGCGCCGTAGAACCCGGCCGCGAGCAGCGCGAACGAAGCCAGCTCGCGCGAACGCGCGACCTGCCCCTCCTCGCGCGCCTTCTCGCGGCGCCTCGGAGTGGCGGCTTCGGTTCTGTCGAGATCGCTCTCGTCTGCCACGGGGCCTCCAGTCGGGTACGGCGAAATGCCGTTCTCCAGTGACACCGATTATTCATGCGCGCGTCAAACGCCGATCGGTCGAGCAAAGCCTGGAAAGGGGGGTATTTCGAGGAATCGGGCGAGCGGGGGCGGCGGACGGCCGGCGGGAGGGTGCGGCGCGCGAGGAGACGATGGAAACTGCGTCCGCGGGGTGGCGGGGTGGCGGGGTGGCGGGGTGGCGCGGTGGCGCGGTGGCGTGGTGACGTGGTGACGTGGATGAAGGTGTGAAGCGGGGAAGCGGGGAAGCGGGGAAGCGGGGAAGCGGGGAAGCGGCGAAGCGGGTAATGGGGAAACGGTGAAGCGTGGGATCTGCCAAGCAGCCAAGCAGCGAAGCAAGGCAGCCGTGAAGCGATCGTCGGCCCGCCCCGACACGACGGCGTCGCGCGTCGGGGCGGGCGGCGCTCAGATCGCTGGAATCGGATCCGAGCCGTAACGGTTCGGGCCGTTGGTGCCGCGCGAGCACATCCACACGAGCAGCAGAATCCCGCCGACGAGCGGAATGAGCGCGATCAGCAGGAACCAGCCCGAGCGGCCCGTATCGTGCAGGCGGCGGACGGTGACCGCGAGGCTCGGCAGCACCAGCGCGAGCGACACGACGGCCGCGACGATCATCAGCAGCAGCGAGATCGCGCTCGTGTCGTGCCCCACCATGGTGATCACCTGGCAGAGGATCGACACGACGCTCGTGAGCAACGCGAAATACCAGTATTCCGCGCGGCGCGCGCGGCCCTCGAATTTCGCGTATTGATTGAGTGCGGCACGAACGGCTTCACTAAAACTCATCTTATTGCCCTCATGTTTTATATCGACGATCCCGGAAACAACGCGGGCATTATAAGTTTGAATTTCTTCGCATCGCATCTCCTTTCGCATGCGGACCGTCTCTCACGCCGGCTCTCGCATTACTGGAGCGGCCGCAGCGGCGGCGCGCCGTATCGCCAACACGCATGTCACGTCATTTTTATAATCGCGACGACCTGACATAAACAGCAGCAAGATAATTCACGACTTGATTACACCGGCGTGAAACGCATCTCGATCGATAATCGAAACGATCGTTCTGCGCTGATTGACCGACCGGCCGGGAATATCGTCGGACGTCGCGTGCGCACGTCGAAACGGCGCGTCCAGGCCGGCGTTCGCTAGCCGGCCGCCGCCTGCTGCAGCACGCCGAGATCGAGCTTCTTCATCTTCATCACCTGCGCCATCACGCGTTCGGCGCGTGCCGGGTCGCCCGCCATCAGTTCGGGCATCTGCACCGGCACCACCTGCCACGACACGCCGAAGCGGTCGCGCAGCCAGCCGCACTGCTGTGCGCGTTCGTCCCCGCCTTCGGCCAGGGCCGCCCAGTAGCGGTCGATCTCCTGCTGGTCGCGGCAGTTGACGACGAACGACACGGCCGGTGTGAGCGGGAACGCCGGGCCGCCGTTCAGCGCGAGAAACGCCTGCCCGTCCAGTTCGAACGACACCGTCATCACCGCGCCCTCCGCCTGCCCCGACGCCTGCGCGCCGGACTTGCCGTAACGGGCGACGTGCAGGATGCGCGCGTCGTCGAACACCGACACGTAGAAGCGGGCGGCCGCCTCGGCGTCGTGGTCGAACCACAGAAACGGCGTGATGCGTTGGATACGCTGGCTCATGGCGCTGTCTCCTCGATGTCGTGCGCCGGCACCGGTGCCGGTCTTATATCGTAGGCGCTGGCGCGGCGTTCCCCGGTAATCCGGGTTGAACCATAAAAAAGGGGGCGATCGCTCGCCCCCTTCCTGCTGCCGCTCGTGCGCAATCAGAACGCGACGTAAGGCTGCGCGCCGCCGGTCGCGGTCCGGTCCATCCCGAAGTAAATCGTCTTGCCGTAGAAGTGCGGCATGCCGAGATCGAGCCAGCCGGCCGCGCCGAACGGGCCGGCGATGTCGTTGAACGCGAACGTCGACGCATTCGCGAACAGCGAATCGGCGTTCGCGACGGGCATCGACACGCCGCCCGACTTCCCGTTCTGGCCGGTCAGCGTCGCCGTATAGGTGGTCGTCGACGACGGGCAGTAGAACTGCGTGTTGGTCGTACAGGCCTTCTGCGCCGAATCGTTGAAGAAGTACGCGTTCGAGCCCGTATCGAAGAACGCGGTCACGTTGCCGCCGAGGAACGTCGCGTTCACGTCGCCCGTCGTCGTCGACGTCAGCACCGTCGACGCCCCCAGCGCGTTGTTGCCCTGCGTGCCGATCCCGAACGTCAGCAGGCCCGTCGCGCTGCCCTGCCCGCTGCTCGAGATGTTCGGCATCTGCACGATCACGCCGTTGTTGTCGGTCGCGAAGCGATGGACCGGGTTGGCCACCTGCTGCGCGACCGGCACCAGCGCCACGGCGCAGCTCGCATTGCCGTTCGGGCACGCGTAGTAGTTGTTGGACGTCGCCGACGTCGACGTCGCGCAGCTCGTGCCGCAATCGACCGGCGCCGGCCCGATGCCGAGGATGCCGTTCGCGCCGAGGTCGCTCGCCGTGTTGGCCGACGTCCTGGCGCCGTTGTTCGAGCACGAGCTCGGCACGTTGGTCGTGCCGAGATCGCCGATGATCTGCACCGGCAGCGAACCCGCCTGCTCGGTACCGATCGACAGGTCGACGGTACGCACCGAGCCCCACGTGAAGCTCGACACGAACTTGCCGCACTCGGCGACCGGCGCGCCGCCGCTCGTCGTCTGCGGCAGGTTGTTCAACACGCCCGACGACAGCGCGCTGCTGACCAGCCGCAGCCCGTACGACGCGGTGTCGACGAGCACGTTGTTGACCACCTGGCAGTTCGTCGTGCCCGGCACGCAGATCTTCACGTTGACGGTCGGGATGTTGATCACGTGCGCGACGCCGGTGCCGACCGTGATCACGGCCGTGTTCGCGGTATTGCCGTCCGATACGTTGGAACCATTGCCGCCGCCGCTGCCGCCGCTGCCGCCGCCGTTGTCATCGCCGCCGCCGCAGGCGGTCACGAGCATGGCCGTCACGGCCGCGACGCTCAGCAGCCCGAGCCAGCGCCTGAAGGTACGAGGAATTCTCAAGATCGCTCTCCCGCTGTCACTGGATGTCGTTGCCGGTCAGCCCGGCAGGCAGCGCCGCCGGCAGCCATGCCTGGCCCGCGAAGGCGCCCATGTGGCCGCCCGTGCGGATCACGAGGCCGCTCGTGTCGACGGACACGGGCGCGCGCCAGCCGCGCGCCGCATGCGCCGCCTGGACGCCGGCCGTGTACTGCGGGAAATAGCTGCCGAGCAGCGACTCGAGATCCGGCATGCTCGGCCCGCGCCAAGCGAGGCCGAACACGGTGCCGGCCGCGCTCGCGTATTCGTGGATGACGGTGCCCGATCCGAGCGTGATCTCGCGGACGGTGTAGGCGGCCGCGCTCGCCTGCGCGCCGTCGGCGGAGCGCATCGCGCGCTGCAGCGCGCGCACCGTGGCGGCGTGATCGTCCGCCGGCGGCGACATCGGTGCGCCGCCCAGTTCGGCCTGTGCGTGGACGGCCCACAGCACACCCATTGCAGCCGTCGCGTGCGCGGCGGCCCAGCCCAAGCGTTTCAGCTTCACGTTCCCCCCCAAAGGGACTGGCTTCGTTGCCGGCGGTGCCGCCATCAGGCACGGCGCCGCGGGCCAACAAATCAAAGTCTTAAGAATGACGCTTCGTTGCTGCTGATGCGTAGTATGCCTGCGGAGTGTGTCGGAGTGTCAAATCAACGATGCATGACGCGGCGCAGCATGACGAGCGACACGACCCGCGCGCGGGGGGGCTCGGCGGGAGAGGCAGGGTGAAAGCCACGCACACCGGGCGCTCCGCGAACGGAGAGCGGCGCGGTGGCGTGCGGTGCGGCACGGTCAGAAGCCGAGACTCGCGAGCAGGTCGTCGACCTGCGCCTGGTCCTGCACGACGTCGGACTTGCCTTCCGGTGCGATCTGCGGCCCGTTCAGCAGCGACTCGGGGCTGCCGGTCGCGCTGATCTGCTCGGCCGCGAGCGCGGCCGCGGTCGCCGCGAACTGCTCGCGCCGCTCGGGCGCGATATTCTCGACGAGCACGGTGAGCAGCTGCTGCTCGATCAGATAGACCATGTCCATGATCTTCTTGATCACCTGCCCGGTCAGGTCCTGGAAATCCTGCGCGAGCATGATCTCGAGCAGCTGCGCGCTGGTCGCGGACGTCGCTTCGGGCAGCGCGCGCAGGAACGTGCGCGTGTCGTCCATCAGCTCGCGCACGTCCGCATGCTCGATCGGCGCCGCGTACCACTGCGCCCAGCGCGCGTCAAGCGCCTCGGCCTCGCTCTGGATGCGCGCCTGCACCGGCTTCGCGACCTCGATCGCGTTCAGCACGCGCTCGGCCGCCTGCTCGGTCATCGTCGCGACGTAGCGCAGCCGGTCGCGTGCATCGGGCACGGCTTCCGCCGCACGCTCGACATGCTTGTCGAGCCCGAGCTCGCGCATCGAATCGCGCAGCGTGCGCGTGACGTGGCCGATGCGCGCGAGGATCCGGTCGCTCGCGTAATCGGCGCCTTCGGCGTGGCCGTCGGCGCTGAACGCAGCGCCGGCGAGCGCCGCATGGATCGGCTCGTTCACGTCAGCTCCCGGCCTTGGCCATCTTGTCGATGATCTTGTTCAGCTTCTCGTCGAGCGTCGCGGCCGTGAACGGTTTCACGACGTAGCCGCTCGCGCCGGCCTGCGCGGCCGCGATGATGTTCTCCTTCTTCGACTCGGCCGTGACCATCAGCACCGGCAGATGCGTGAGCGTCGCGTCCGCGCGGATTTCCTTCAGCATCGCGAGGCCGTCGAGGTTCGGCATGTTCCAGTCCGAGATCACGAAGTCGAAGCCGCCGCCGCGCAAGCGCGCGAGGCCGGCTGCGCCGTCCTCGGCTTCGTCGACGTTCGTGTAGCCCAGTTCCTTGAGCAGGTTGCGGACGATCCTGCGCATCGTCGGGAAATCGTCCACCACCAGGATTTTCATGCTCTTGTCCATCGTCGTTCCTTTGCAGATTCGTTACCGTCGGGGCCCGCGGCTTCGCACGTGCCCCGTGACATTTCATTCAGACGCGTTGCACGCGGTCACCCATCGTCGCCAGCCGCGCCATCACGCGCCGGCTCATCTCCGCAAGCGGCGCGACCTCGTCCGCGCCGCCGAGCGCGATCGCCTCGCGCGGCATCCCGAACACGATGCAGCTCGCCTCGTCCTGCGCGAACGTGTGGGCGCCCGCGCGCTTCATGTCCAGCAGGCCGGCCGCGCCGTCGCGCCCCATCCCCGTGAGGATCACGCCGATCGCGTTCTTGCCCGCGTGCTGCGCCGCCGAGCGGAACAGCACGTCGACCGACGGCCGGTGGCGGTTCACCGGCGGCTCGTCGGACAGCTGCGCGATGTAGTTCGCGCCGCTGCGCGCGAGCAGCAGGTGCGCATGGCCCGGTGCGATGTACGCATGGCCCGGCAGCACGCGCTCGCCGTGCTCGGCTTCCTTCACCGCGATCCGGCACAGGCCGTTCAGCCGCTGCGCGAACGACTTCGTGAAGCCGGGCGGCATGTGCTGCGCGATCAGCACCGCCGGCGCATCCGGCGGCAGCGGCGTCAGCACCTCGCGGATCGCCTCGGTGCCGCCCGTCGACGCGCCGATGATGATCAGCTTCTCGGTACTGACGAGCGGGTTGTTGATCATCGGCGCGGCCGGCTGGCCGCTCGCGGTGCGCGCGGCGGCCGCCTGCGGCTGCGGTGCCTGGCGCACGCGGGCGCGCGACGCCGCGCGGATCTTGTCCGCGAGCTTTTCCGCGTAGTCGAGCATGCCGTCGCGGATCCCGACGCGCGGCTTCGTGACGAAATCCACCGCGCCGAGTTCGAGCGCGCGCAGCGTGATCTCGGAACCGCGCTCGGTCAGCGACGACACCATCACGACCGGCATCGGCCGCAGGCGCATCAGCTTCTCGAGGAAGTCGAGGCCGTCCATGCGCGGCATTTCGACGTCCAGCGTCAGGACGTCCGGGTTGTGCTGCTTGATGAGTTCGCGCGCGACGAGCGGATCGGGCGCGGTCGCGCATACCGTCATGTCGGGCTGGCTGTTGATGATCTCCGTCATCAGGCTGCGGATCAGCGCCGAATCGTCGACGCACAACACTTTGATCTTCTGCACTGCGGTCATGCCTCCTGCTTTCTCGAATGGTTGGCCGCGTACGGGCTGCCGGCGTTCGGGCTGGTGGCCTTCGCGTTCGCCGGCTGCGCGCCCGCGCCGCCGCGTGCGCCGAACAGCTCGATGCGCGGGCGCGCCGGCGGCGGCGCGGCCGGGCGCTTCGCCGCGAACAGCTCGACGTGCGCGCGCGTCCGGGCGGCGTGCACGCGGTCGGCCTCGCGCGCCAGCGCGGCTTCGCGCTCGGTCACGCCCGGCACCTGCAGCCGCAGCTTCTTCACCATCGCGCGCCCGCTGCGCGGCATGAACGCGACCTTGCGCGGGTGCACGCCCTGCAGGTCCTCCGCGGTGATGCGGATGCGCTCGAGCGCGAGATAGCGGCGCACGAAATCCGCGTTGCGGTCGCCGATGTTGATGGTCGTCATCCCTGCCAGCACGGCCGCGCCGCCGAACACCTTCGCCTCGAGGCGCTCGCGGCGCCCGCCGGCCTTGATCAGTTCGTTCATCAGCACTTCCATCGCATACGCGCCGTAGCGCATCGACTCCGATGCGGCCGCGCCGGCGTCGGCGCCGTCGTCGGGCAGCATGAAGTGATTCATCCCGCCGATGCCCGCGATCGGGTCGTGCAGGCACGCGGCGACGCACGAGCCGAGCACGGTCATCAGCACCATGTCCTCGGACGTCGTGTAGAACTCGTTCGGCAGCAGCTTCACGCCGGGGCGCTCGAAGTGGTTGTCGAAGTAACGATTGGTGGCGATCGGCAGCGCGCTCATCCGCGTTCTCCGTAAGCGGGCGCGGCGCCCGCGGCACGCGCATGGGCGCGCGGCGGCACCGCCGCGGCCGGCGCCGCGCCGCGCGGGCGCAGGCCCGGCGCGGCGTCGTGCCCCAAGGGCACTTCCTTCGGGGCGCGCGTCAGCTCATACACCGTCTGCCCGCGCAGCCGGAACGCCTGCGAGACGTAGGTGAAATTCTCCGAATGCCCGGCGAACAGCAGCCCGCCCGGTTTCACGAGCGGCTCGAAGCGCGACAGCACCTGCCCCTGCGTCGGCTTGTCGAAATAGATCATCACGTTGCGGCAGAAGATCGCGTCGAACGGCTTCGCGATCCCGTAGTCGGCATCGGTCAGGTTCAGCTGCTCGAAGCGGATCATCGCGCGCAGCTCCGGGCGCACCTTCACGCGGCCGGCCTGCGCGCCGGTGCCCTTCAGGAAGAAGCGCTTGAGCCGCTCCGGGCTCAGGTGCTTGACCTGGTCGTACGTATAGATGCCGGCCTCGGCCTTCGCGAGCACCTGCGTGTCGAGGTCGGTCGCGAGGATCGATGCGCCGCGCGCAGCCGATTCGCCGAGCGCCTCGATCAGCGTGATCGCGATCGAATAGGGCTCCTCGCCGGTCGACGCCGCCGAGCACCACACCGACACGGGCGCCGCGCGCCCCTTCACGAAGTCGGCCAGGATCGGGAAATGGTGCGACTCGCGGAAGAACGCGGTCAGGTTCGTCGTCAGCGCGTTGGTGAACGCCTCCCACTCGAGCGGATCGTCCTCCTGCTCGAGCAGGTCGAGGTAGTCGCGGAACGTGTCGAGGCCGCGGGCGCGCAGCCGGCGCGCGAGCCGGCTGTACGCCATGTCGCGCTTGTGCTCGGACAACGAGATGCCCGCGCGTTGATGAATCAGCGCGCGGATGCGTGCGAAATCCGCGCCGGTGAACGCGAAGTCGCGCCCCGGCTCGCCCGCGCGGGGCGAGGCATCCGGTGCATCGGGTCGAAACGGTGCGCGCGCGGACGGCATGGCTTAGAAGGTCTCCCAGTCGTCATCGGACGTGCCGGCCGCGGCCAGCGCCGGCTTCTCGCTGCTCAGCGCCGGACGCACCAGCGCGGGCTTGTCGGCCGGCTTGTGCGCCGGTGCGGCGGCCGCCTTCGCGAGACGCGGGCCGTAGCCGCCCGCGGCCGGCGCTTCCTTCGCCGTGCGTGCGGCGGCGTCCGGCGCACGCTTCGTTTCGTGGCTCGCGGCCGGTGCCGATGCATGTGACGCATGCGACGCGGGCGCAGGCGACGCGCGGCGCGCCGGCTGAACGGCCGCCTGCGGTGCCGGCAATGCGGCCGGCGCGGTTTCATGGCGGCGTTCCGACGGCGACGCCAGCGCCGGCGCCGATGCGTGCGCGGCCGGGCGTGCGGCGCCGCGCGACGGCGCGAGCGCGATGCCGCCCGCGACGCGCCACGCCGACACGACCGCCTTCATCTGGCGCGTCTGCTCCTCGAGCGACGCGGCGGCGGCCGCGGCCTGCTCGACGAGCGCCGCGTTCTGCTGCGTGACGGAATCCATCTGGCCGACCGCGCGATTGACCTGCTCGATGCCGGTCGACTGCTCGTCCGACGCGGCGCTGATCTCGCCCATGATGTCGGTCACGCGGCGCACGGCCTGCACGATCTCGTCCATCGTCGAGCCGGCCCGCGCGACGAGCGCCGACCCGCTGTCGACCTTCTCGGCCGAATCGCCGATCAACTGCTTGATTTCCTTCGCGGCGCTCGCGCTGCGCTGCGCGAGCGAGCGCACTTCGCCCGCGACCACCGCGAAGCCGCGGCCCTGCTCGCCGGCCCGCGCGGCTTCGACCGCCGCGTTCAGCGCGAGGATGTTGGTCTGGAATGCGATGCCTTCGATCGTGCCGATGATGTCGACGACCTTGCCCGAGCTGGCCGCGATGTCCTGCATCGTCGACACGACCTGGCCGACCACCTCGCCGCCCTGCGTCGCGATGTCGGACGCGTTCACCGCGAGCTGGCTCGCCTGCCGCGCGTTCTCCGCGTTCTGCCGCACGGTGCCGGTCAGCTGCTCCATGCTCGATGCGGTTTCCTGCAGCGACGCGGCCTGCTCCTCGGTGCGCTGCGACAGGTCGGTGTTGCCGGTCGAGATCTCGCGCGCGCCGACGTCGATCGATTCGGTGCCGCGATGCACGGCCTGCACCATCGCCGTCACGGCGTCCTGCATCCGCTTGATGCCGCCGAACAGGCGGCCGATCTCATTGTTGCTGAACACGTTCACCGGCTGCGTGAGGTCGCCGCCGGCGATCCGCTCGAAGTGCGCGATCGCGTCCTCGAGCGGCTTCACGATCAGCCCGCGCAGCACGAAGCGGATCGCGATCACGACGACGAACGCGATCGCGATGCCGGCCGCGATCAGGCCGATCATCAGCGAGATCTGCGATTGCGTCGCGGTCTGGCGGTCGTTCGCGCGCTTCTGCAGCGCCGCGACCACGGCCGATGCCGTCTGGTCGTACGCGACGAACATCGGGCTGATCTTCGTGTCGGCGACCGCGTGATACGCGGCCATGTCGCCGGCGCGCGCGGCCGCGAACTCGGGCTCGACGCCTTCCTTCACGATCGTCGTATAGCGTGCGGTGAGCTCGTCGACGAGCGCCTGCTCGATGCCGAGCTTCGGCGTGGCCTGGAACGCCTGCCAGTTCTGGCTCGACTTCGCGTACAGCTCCTGCGCGCGGTCGAGCACCTTGCCCGCCTCGGCCGTGTTGCCGGCTTCGGTCAGGGTGCGGAAGCGGTCGAGCGCCACGCGCGCGCGCAGCAACTGCGCCGACGTGTCGTCGAGCGCATGGATCGCCGGCAAGTCGACGTGCGCGATCTCGTCGAGCGAGCGGCTCGCGCGATCGAGCGCGTAGAGGCCGAGCCCGCCGACCGCGGCGGCCAGGCCCACGAGGATGAGTCCGACCGCCGTGAGCGTCGTGCGGATCGACCAGTTATGCAACATTGCAGATTCTCCCGAAGTTCCTGCGCGCGCGGCGCGCTTACGCGCCGAGCGTCTCGATCAGCGCCATTTCCCGGCTCGACATCAGCTTCTCGATGTCCATCAGGATCAGCATCCGGCCGTCGACCGTGCCGAGGCCCGTGAGGTACTCGGTCGTCAGCGTCGCGCCGAATTCCGGCGCCGGCATGATCTGGTCGGTCTGCAGCGTCAGCACGTCCGACACGCCGTCGACCACCATCCCGACCACGCGGTTCGACACGTTCAGGATGATCACCACCGTCTGGTGGTCGTACTCGACGCGGCCGAGATGGAACTTGATCCGCATGTCGACGATCGGCACGATGATCCCGCGCAGGTTGATCACGCCCTTGATGAAGTCCGGCGCGTTCGCGATGCGCGTGACGCTGTCGTAGCCGCGGATTTCCTGCACCTTCAGGATGTCGATCCCGTACTCCTCGTCGCCGAGCGTGAAGACGAGGAATTCCTGGCCCGTCGCATCGCCCTGCTCCGCATCGCGGCGGCTGGTTGCCGCGTTCGCCGCGGCCGGATTGATCATTTGGACTTCAGCGGACACGTTTGCCCCCAATCGGTTGAATGGCGAGAGTCAGAAAATGGCGAGCTCGGCGCCGGCTCGGGCGCCGTGCGTCGCACGGGTTTCGCGGTTCAGCGCCGCGACGTCGACGATCAGCGCGACACTGCCGTCGCCGAGAATGGTCGCCGCAGAGATGCCGTGCACCTTGCGGTAATTGGTTTCGAGGTTCTTCACGACCACCTGCTGCTGGCCGACCAGCTCGTCGATCAGCATCGCGAAGCGGCGCCCCTCGGTTTCCATGATGGTGACGATGCCCTGGGTCGGATCGGTGCGCGCGTCCTCGACCGAGAACACCTCGTGCAGCGCGACGAGCGGCAGGTATTCGCCGCGCACGCGCACCACGCGCTCGCCGTTGCCGACCGTGTAGATGTCGTCGTTCGACGGCTGCAGCGACTCCATCACGAAATTCAGCGGCAGGATGAAGATCTCGCTGCCGACCTTCACCGACATCCCGTCGAGGATCGCCAGCGTGAGCGGCAGCACGATCCGCGTGGTCGTGCCGCGACCGGCCTGCGACGTGATCTCGACATGGCCGCCCATCGACTGGATGTTGCGCTTCACGACGTCCATCCCGACGCCGCGGCCCGACACGTCGGTCACGGTTTCGGCGGTCGAGAAGCCCGGCGCGAAGATCAGCTGCCAGACTTCGTCGTCGCTGATGTTTTCGGAAATCTGCATGCCCTGCTTCGCGGCCTTCGCGAGGATCCGCTCGCGGTTCAGGCCCGCGCCGTCGTCGCTGACCTCAATCACGATGTTGCCGCCGTGATGCGCGGCCGACAGCACGAGCTGGCCGACGCCGTCCTTGCCGGCGGCGACGCGCTTGTCGACCGTCTCGATCCCGTGGTCGAGGCTGTTGCGCACGAGGTGCGTGAGCGGGTCGATGATCCGCTCGATCAGGCTCTTGTCCAGCTCGGTCGCCTGGCCGAACGTGACCAGCTCGACCTGCTTGCCGAGCTTGCCGGCGAGGTCGCGCACGAGCCGCGGGAAGCGGCTGAACACGTAGTCCATCGGCATCATGCGGATCGACATCACCGCTTCCTGCAGGTCGCGCGCGTTGCGCTCGAGCTGCGCCATCCCGTTGAACAGGCGGTCGTGCAGCGCCGGATCGAACGCGCTCGCGGTTTCCGCGAGCATCGCCTGCGTGATCACGAGCTCGCCGACCAGGTTGATCAGCTGGTCGACCTTCTCGACGCCGACGCGGATCGAGCTGCCTTCGGCGCCCGATGCGGCGGCGGCCGGGCGCGGACGCTTGTCGTCGTGGTGCGCGGCAGCCTGGGCAGCCTGCGCGGCGGGTTCTGCGTGCGGTTGCGATGCCGGTTGCGATGCCTGTTGCGATGCCTGTTGCGATGCCTGTTGCGGCGCCGGTTGCGCGGCGGCGCTCGGCTGCGCCTGCGGTGCGGCGGCGGCCGGGGTGGCACCGGGGGCTTGCGCGAAGACCTCGACCCGCGCGGCCGGTTCCGGCGCGGCGACCGGTTCGACGGCGGCCGGTTCGACGGCGGCCGGCGTGGCGGCAGGCGCCGCCGGTGCGGCCGGCGCGGTGCCGCGCGCGATGCGGATCTGGCTGTCGTCGATCACGAAGCAGCACACGGCGACGATGTCGTCGGACGGCACGTCCGATTCGAGCCACAGCGTCAGGTCGGCGCCCGCTTCCTCGCGGCCGACGATCCGGCCGAGATTGCCGAGCTCCTCGGTGAGCAGCGCCTGGTCCTTCGCGTCGACGCCGAGGAGCGTGATCTTCAGGTGCGGGCCGTCCGTGCCGGCAGCCGCCGCCGGATGCGCGGCCGCGACCGCCTGTTCGACCACGTGATCGGGCGCGCGGTCGCTGGCGGAGGTAGCGGCGGCCGGCGCCGGTGCAGTCTCCACGGCAGGCGCGGCAGGTGCGACGTCCGCGGGGGCGCCCGCGCCGCTCTCCGCCTTCAGGCGTTCGAGCTTCGCGCAGATCGTCGCGGCAGCCGCCGCGTCCGGTTCCGCGCTCGCGCGATAGTCGACCAGCTGGTCGGACAGCACGTCCTTGGTCTCGAGGAACGCGTCGACCATTTCCTTGGTCAGCGTCAGCTCATGGTTGCGCGCGCGGTCGAGCAGCGACTCGAGGATGTGGGTCGTCTCGGTCAGCGCGGAAAAGCCGAACGTCGCCGCGCCGCCCTTGATCGAATGCGCGGCGCGGAAGATCGCGGCCAGGTCCTCGGGGTCCGGCGAGCCGACGTCGAGGTTCAACAGCAGTTGCTCCATCTGCGCGAGCAACTCGTCCGCTTCGTCGAAAAAGGTCTGGTAGAACTGCGTGATGTCGAGAGTCATGCCCGGTCACCGGTTGGATTCGTCGCGTTCATGTCAGGAGGCGGTCTGCTCGGACAGCGTCGCGACCAGGTCGATCAGCACGGCCGGGTCGATCGGCTTTTCGATCCAGCCGGTCGCGCCCGCGTCGCGCGCGGCGTCCTTGAACGCATCGCTGCCTTCGGTCGTCAGTACGAGAATCGGCGTGTCCGCATACGCCGTCAGCTTGCGCAGCGCGGCGATCACCTCGAGGCCGTTCCTGCGCGGCATGTTCTGGTCGGTCAGCACCAGGTCGTACGGCACGGTGGCCGCCATGTCGAAGCCGGCTTCGCCGTCCGGCGCCACCGTCACGTCATAGCCGGCCTGCGCAAGCGTCGCCTGCAGCAGCGCACGCATGGTCGCGGAGTCGTCGATGGCGAGAATGGTTCGGATCATGTCGGGCTCCGCAGGACCGCTCCAGGGTGGCTGACCGCCCCCTCGGGGGGCAGCGAACGAAGTGAGCGTGAAGGTTGTTTCATACGCGTCTCGAAATCTTGGAAACGTCAGGGTTTCGGCACCACGGCGACGGCGCTCGCGAGCACCGGTCGCGCGGCCGGCGCCGTGCCGTCGAGCTGCTGGGCCAGTTGCTTCGAGCCCGCGGCGTCGGCCGACAGCGTCGTGGTCGTCGTGTCGTCGCGCATCAGCGCGTCTTCGGATTTGCGGTTCAGCACGATCACGCTGATCCGGCGGTTTTCCGGATCGAGCGGATCGGCCTTGTTCAGGTTCTGCGTCGACGCGAGGCCGAGCACGCGCAGCACCTTCGACTCGTCCATGCCGCCCGCGATCAGCTCGCGGCGCGACGCGTTCGCGCGATCGGCCGACAGTTCCCAGTTGCTGTAGCCGCCCTCGCCGCCCGCGTACGGCACCGCGTCGGTGTGGCCCTGGACGATGATCCGGTTCGGCACGTCGTTCAGCGTCTTGCCGATCTCGCGCAGGATGTCGCGCATGTACGGCTCGACGTGGTCGCTCGACATCGCGAACATCGGCCGCTTCTGCGAATCGACGATCTCGATGCGCAGCCCCATCAGCGTCGAATCGATGCGGATCTGCTGCTTGAACTGGCGCAGCGTCGGATTCGCCTCGATCGCCGCCATCAGCTTGATCTGCAGGTCGTGCAGGCGCGCCTGCTCGAGCCGGTCCTGTGCGCCCTGCGCCTGCGAGCGCGTCCTGTCGTCGCCGGCCTTCGCGACGCGATCGGCGAGCGACGTCGTGCCGTCGGTACGGCGCAGCGTGCCGGCATCGAGGCTCGACAGGTCGCGGCCGCCGCCGTTGATGATGCTCGAGTCCTGCGAGCTGCGATCGCCGCTGCCGAACAGCGCGGCCTTCAGCGGCGTGTTGAAGTACTCGGCGATCCCCTTCAGCTGCACCGGCGTGACCGAGCTCAGCAGCCACATCAGCAGGAAGAACGCCATCATCGCGGTCATGAAGTCCGCATACGCGAGCTTCCAGGCGCCGCCGTGGTGGCCCTTCTTCTGCGGGGCCACCCGTTTGACGACGATCGCGCGATCCTTGCTCTTGCTCATCGAATGCTCCGCGTCACTTCGCCTTCACGCGGCGCACATGCTCTTCGAGCTCGGTAAACGACGGCCGCTCGGTCGAGAACAGCACCTTGCG
Source organism: Burkholderia sp. Bp9099 (assembly GCF_003857805.1). NCBI lineage: Bacteria > Pseudomonadati > Pseudomonadota > Betaproteobacteria > Burkholderiales > Burkholderiaceae > Burkholderia > Burkholderia sp. Bp9099. The sequence goes on along the minus strand of NZ_QTPU01000005.1, from coordinate 201,607 downwards.
GCCGAACTCGACCGCGATCGCCGGCGCATAGCCGTTCAGGCTCGCGAGGATCGTCACCTTGATGCACTGGAACATCTTGGTCGACTCGGCGACGCGCTGCTCCGCGAGGCTAGCGAGCGGCCCGATCAGCCCGTACGACAGCAGGATCCCGAGGAACGTGCCGACCAGCGCCTGCGCGATCATCGCGCCGAGCACCGCGGGCGGCTTGTCGGCCGACGCCATCGTGTGCACGACGCCCATCACCGCCGCGACGATCCCGAACGCCGGCATCGCGTCGCCGACGCGCATCAGCGCGTGCGCGGGGCCTTCGCCTTCCGCGTGGTGCGTCTCGATTTCCTCGTCCATCAGGCTCTCGATCTCGAACGCGTTCATGTTGCCGCCCACCATCAGGCGCAGGTAGTCGGTCAGGAATTCGACGATGTGGCGATCCGCGAGGATCTTCGGGTATTGCGTGAAGATCGGGCTCTTGTCCGGATCGTCGATGTCGGCCTCGAGCGTCAGCGTGCCTTCCTTGCGGGCCTTCGCGAGCAGCACGTACAGGAGCGCCATCAGTTCCATGTAGACGTCCTTGGTGTACTTCGAGCCCTTGAAGAGCGTCGGCAGCACGCGCAGCGTCGCCTTGATGGTCTTCATGCCGTTGCCGAGGATGAACGCGCCGACGCCCGCGCCTGCGATCATCAGGATCTCGAGCGGCTGGACCAATGCGCCCAGATGCCCGCCTGCCAGCGCGTAACCGCCGAAGACGGACAACAGTGTCACGAGTGTTCCCACGATAATCAGCACTGCCTGTCCCTCACGAATGACCGGCGGGGAGACCGCCGTTAATCAGGTTTACGGCAGTCGGCAGGAAAACTTTGGCGGTCGCGCCGCGACCGCGCGGCGGTGTTTACCAGCAGGCCCCCGGCCGGTTCGCGCGGCGCGCGGCAGGCGTGCGGAAGGCGTGCGGCTCCCGCCCGGCCCCGCCCGGCCCCGCCCGGCGGCGTTCAGGCCGCGGCGGTGGCCAGCCCGGCGCGTGCGGCGGCCGCCTTGCGGGTCTTGCCCGCGCGCGACGGCGGCTGGCACAGGCCGCACACGAAACCTTGATGCGGATCATGCGCATGCGCGACGAAATGGCCGCCGCAGCGCGTGCACGGCGTCATCTGCAGCATCCCCGAGTCGAAGAAGCGCACCAGCGTCCACGCGCGCGTGAGACTCAGCGCGGCCTCGTCGCCGGACAGGTTCACGTGCTCCAGATAGAGCCGGTACGCCTTCACGATCGACTGGATCGGCTCGCAGCGGCCGTGGTCCTGCATGAACCGGTAGATGTTGTAGAACAGCGACGAGTGGATGTTCGGCTGCCACGTCATGAACCAGTCGGTCGAGAACGGCAGCATCCCCTTCGGCGGCGACGCGCCCTTCAGTTCCTTGTACAGCTTGATCAGGCGGTCGCGCGACAGGCTCGTCTCCGCCTCCAGCAGTTGCAGCCTGGCGCCCAGTTCGATCAGTTCGATGGCGAGGGTGATTTCCTTCACCTCGATCACGACGCTTTTGCTTGCCATGGTGAATAACCGTCCGCTTGACGTTGTTCGGATGAATCGCCAATACGCCGCCCGCCGACGCGGCGCGCCGGCACGAACGCAAGGCGGGGAGGGATCAGCGGACGCTTTCGACCGGCTGGCCGGCCATCAGGATCGCGGAATGCGCATGCGTGACGACGTCGCTGCGGCCTTTGTCGGCGAGCGACGACAGCAGCGCGTGATCGTCGAAGCGGAAACGGCACAACATCTGGTTCGATGCCGCGAGCTTCACGGTCTGGGCGAGCGTGAGGTTCGCGAGCACGTCGGCCAGTTCCTGGGAAACTCCCATGCGGAACATGCCCATCGCCTTGTCTTCCCGCAGCAGGCGCTGCGCGAGGAGGAGGTACGACAGGTTGACCTCTTTGATCTCACTGAGCATTTCGCTGGTGGCGCTCATGATTCCCCCGTTAAGAGCTTTTGCTTTGGCCTTTCATTGTGAAAACGTTTGCTCGATCGGGCGCCTGCTGACGCGCTGCCGGCACGTTTATAGTCTTACAGGGCGAATTCTGGCCAAACGGCATTTATGCCGGTATCAGCGAAGTGGCGCACGCCACGCAGGAATTGTCTGTAAACCGTGTAGGAATTTTTCCGACAAGGCGAATTGAAAGGGAACGAACGGCGGGGGCGAATGGGGCGCGAATGCGTCGGCGATGCGGTCCGCATGGGACGAATCCGGCTGAAGGCCATCCGGCAAGGCTGCCGGAAGTTGAATCGGTAAAAATTATAGTGGTTTTTCATGATAGCGCAACAATTGTGGTGGCTATCTCGTTTTATGTTTTCGCACCCTTTTTATCGGGGTTTTCGCGTATTTCATGGTGTAACAAGCCTTAAGTGTTTGAAAAAACAGTCGAACCCCTGAAGGCGATATCGATAATGGACTCAAATGGGCGGCGGCGGGAGCCGCGCCGGCCCGCCCCGCAGCTTGCCGCCCGGCGTCCCGCGCACCCCGCCACGGACCCGGCCACGCACCGCAGACAGCGTGCGTCGGCGAGTTCCGCAACCCTGCAGCGGACCAGCATGCGCGCTCGAGCGCTTTGCGCTGGTCGACACCGGAGAACGTCCATGCGTATTGCCCAGATCGCGCCGCTTTACGAAGCTGTCCCGCCGAAACTCTATGGCGGCACCGAGCGTGTCGTGTCCTACCTCACCGAGGCGCTCGTCGAGCTGGGGCACGACGTGACGCTGTTCGCGAGCGGCGACTCCGTCACGTCCGCCCGTCTCGAGGCGGCATGGCCGCGCGCACTGCGGCTCGACCCGTCGATTCGCGACTCGATGGCGCCCCATATGCGCCTGATCGAGCAGGTCGCCCGTGTCGCGCACGAATTCGACGTGCTGCACTTCCACCTCGACTACCTGCCGTTCCCGCTGATGTCGCGCCTCGACACGCCGTACGTGACGACGCTGCACGGCCGCCTCGACCTGCCGGAGCTGCAACCGGTGTTCGACGCGTTCCCGGACGCGCCGGTCGTGTCGATCTCGAACAACCAGCGCAAGCCGCTGCCGCAGGCCGCGTGGGCCGGCACCGTGTATCACGGGCTGCCCGACACGCTGCTCACGCCGCAACCGGACGTGAAGCCCGAATATCTCGCGTTCCTCGGCCGGATCTGCCCCGAAAAGCGGGTCGACACCGCGATCCGGATCGCCGCGCAAAGCGGGCTGCCGCTGAAGATCGCCGCGAAGGTCGACAAGGCCGACGCCGACTACTTCAAGGAAGTGATCGAGCCGCTGCTCGGCGAGGCGCATGTCGAATTCATCGGCGAGATCAACGAGGCGCAGAAGCCGGCGTTCCTGTCCGGCGCGAAGGCGCTGCTGTTCCCGATCGACTGGCCGGAACCGTTCGGCCTGGTGATGATCGAGGCGATGGCCTGCGGCACGCCGGTCGTCGCGTTCAACCGCGGCTCGGTGCCGGAAGTGATCGAGGACGGCGTGACCGGCTTCATCGTCGAGGACGTCCAGGGCGCGGTCGGTGCGCTGCACCGGATCGACAGCCTGTCGCGCGACGCGATCCGCGCGCGCTTCGATACGCGCTTCAGCTCGAAAGCGATGGCACGGCGCTATGTCGAAACTTACGAATCGCTTTGCGCGACGGCAAAGCGGCCGACCTTGCGCCGCGTCGCGAGCGCGTGACGCCGAAATTCGTCAGAAATATTCGGTGAAATTCGCGCCGAAATCGGCGCGTAAAACCCAAAGGCGCCAAAGAGCCGCAGTCGATGCGGCTCTTTCTTTTTGTGCGCTCATTCGATCAGGAAACGATCGCGGTTTTTCCCGACGATCCAATTCGGCGGCTTGCCGCGCCCGCTCCAGGTTGCACCCGACTTCGGGTCGCGGTATTTCGGGGGGAGCGGTGCCTTTTTCGGCGGACGGCCGCGCCGCGCTCGCTCCGCGAAGCCCAGATCCTGGGCCGTCAGGCCATATTCGGCAATCATTCGCTGGACGTCGGCGATCACCGCCGCCACTTCCTGGCGACGCACGTCATCCGCCTGGGCCTGCAGATCGGCGATCTGCGCCTTGAGCTTCGCGTATTGAGACATTTTTCGGCTCCCTTTTTCATGATGCGGCGCCGGCAGTTCCGGCCGGAACGCCAACACCCGTTACGTCATCCGCACTGCCGCCCTGCCCTTCAAAATTAATGCTGCCATCTTTAACCGAATCGGCTATATCGAGAATGCGGACTTATTCTAATAAAAGCCATTCGTCAGCCATTCGAATTTAACAATCGTTGACCCTCACCCAGCCGATTCATTTCCTATAATCCAGACCAATTCGGGGTGACGGAATAAATCATCCGGTCATCCGTTTGTCTTCAACCCACTTGAACGGGATCCTTACATGAATCTTTCTCAGCGTCTGGCTGCAGAGGTATTCGGCACGTTCTGGCTGGTGCTCGGCGGGTGCGGAAGCGCCGTGCTGGCCGCAGCCTTTCCGGGCCTCGGCATCGGCTTCGCCGGCGTCGCGCTCGCCTTCGGCCTGACCGTGCTGACGATGGCATTCGCGATTGGCCATATTTCGGGTTGCCACCTGAATCCGGCCGTCAGCGTGGGCCTGACGGTCGCCGGCCGCTTCCCGGCACGCGATCTCGCGCCGTATATCGTTGCGCAGGTCGTCGGCGCGACGCTCGGTGCGTTCGTGCTGTACCTGATCGCGACCGGCAAGCCGGGCTTCGACGTCGTCGGCAGCGGCTTTGCGACGAACGGCTTCGGCGAGCGCTCGCCCGGCCACTACTCGCTCGGCGCGGCGTTCATCTGCGAAGTCGTGATGACGGGCTTCTTCCTGTTCGTGATTCTCGGCGCCACCGACAAGCGCGCGCCGGCCGGCTTTGCGCCGATCGCGATCGGCCTGTGCCTGACGTTGATCCACCTGATCTCGATCCCGGTCACCAACACGTCGGTGAACCCGGCCCGCTCGACCGGCCCCGCGCTGTTCGTGGGCGGCGAGGCGATCGGCCAGCTGTGGCTGTTCTGGGTCGCGCCGATCATCGGCGCGGCAATTGCGGGGATCGTCTACCCGCTGATCGCGGGGCGCGACGATGCCGTCGGCCTCGTGCCCGCATCCGCTCGCACCAGCGAATAAAACACTACGGGGTCACGCGAGCAGAGCAGCGAGCCTCACGCTGTCGAACAACATCGAGGCAGGTAATTTGAACGGGCGCCGCTGGCGCCCGTTTTTCATGGCCGCTCAGGAAGCGGTGACGCCGTCGAGCGTGCCTTCCAGCGCGAACAGCGTGCGCAGGTGGCGGGCGACTCCCGCATCGAAGTTGTTGCCGATCCGAGGGATGTGCGGCAGGTGCGCGATCAGGTCGGGGTTCGCGTTGTTCATCATGAACGCGTGGCCGGCCGTTTCGAGCAGGTCGATGTCGTTCATGTTGTCGCCGAACGCGATGCAGTGGCCGGCGTCGACGCCGAGTCGCGCGAGCACCGTACGCAGCGCGCGGCCCTTCGACACGTTGGCGGTCATCACTTCGAGACAGTCGGGCAGCGAGTACGTGACGTACAGCGCATCGCCGAACCGCACGCGCATCTGCTCTGCAACCACCGCCAGATCGGCCGGCTCGCCGATGTACAGCACCTTCGCGATGTCGGCGCCGTCGTGCGCGGCCATGTCGATCACGTCGTATCGGAAGCCCGAATCCTGGTGGAATTCGAGCAGGTGCGGCGCGTCGCGGTCGATCAGCCAGCCGCGGTCGGTGAACAGGTTGACGATCACGCGCCCGTGCGCACCGGTCACGCCCGGCTGCACAAGGCCGCGGACGATCGCGGGATCGATGTCCTGCGCATGGATCGCCGTGTCGTCCGGCGCATGCACACGCGCGCCGTTCGACGTGATCAGGTACGGCCGGATGCCCAGCACGTCGCGGATGCCGGCGACGTCCGCATAGTGACGCCCCGTCGCGATCACGAACTGCAGGCCGTCGCGGTCGAGCCGGCGGACGGTCTCGATCGTGTACGGATCGAGCTGGTGGTCGCTGTTCAGCAGGGTGCCGTCGAGATCGGTGGCGATGACTTTGTACATGGGGGATGGGGGATGGGGGAGTGGCGCGCAGGACGCTGCGGAGCCGCCATTTTAACGTCGTGCCCGGGGGCGCGCCGGGTGGCTGGGAAATGGGGGCGGGTTTCAGGCCGTTCGGGTTTCGGTGCGTCGCTGGTTCGGCTGGGGCAGGCTGTTCGCTCGGTTCGCTCGGTCCGCTCGGTCCGCTCGGTCGCTCGGTCCAGTTTGCCCGCTCAACGTGCCCGTCCGTCGCTTTACCCGATCGGTCCGCCCGGCCGGCTCAACCCACTCATCGCACGCCGCCCACGCGCCCCTCTCACCCTGCTTCAGCCGCCCTCAACGCCTGCAGCGCGAGCCGCAACGCGCCGTGCGCGGAATCGTCGAGCGGCGCGCGCAGCCGCGCCGCATGGCGTGCCGGCACGGCCGGGGCCAGCGCGTCGGCCAGCCCGCCGCACAGCGCGACCGGCAGCGCCTGCTGCGGATCGAGCGCGTCGATCATCTTGCCGATCTCGTCGCCGGCCTGCGCGATCAGCGCCGCCGCATAAGAATGGTCGCGGTGCGCGAACACGATCGGCGCGAGGCGCGCGTAGATCGTCTGGTTCGCATCGCACGACCACTGGACGAGCGCGTCGCGATCGTGCGCGCCCGTTTCCGCGAGCAGCGCGCCGGCAAACGCGTCACGCGGCACGCGGCCGTCGAGCGCCTGCTGCGCGTACGCGAGCGCGCGCATGCCGAGCCACGCGCCGCTCGCCTCATCGCCGGACGGAAAGCCGAAGCCGCCCGCGATGCGGCAGTCGCCCGCGGCGTCGAGCGCCGCCGCGATGCTGCCCGTACCGAGCGCGACGATGAGCCCCGGCGCACCGCCGTGCGCGCCGACGACGGTCGTATAGGCGTCGCTCTCGATCGCCAGCGCGTCGAGCGGCGCCTGCGCGCGGAACGCGGCGAGCCACGCGGCATTGTTGACGCCCGCGAGCCCGCAGCCGAGCGCGCACTGCGACCAGTCGAACGCGAGCCCCGCCCGCGTGAATGCGTCGGCACAGGCCGCGCCGATCGATGCCCACGCGCGCTCGATGCCGAGGCCGAGCCCCGACGGGCCGCCGCGCCCCTGCGCGAGTTCGCGCCCGTGCCGGTCGGCGAGTACCGCGCGGGTGCCCGTGCCGCCGCCGTCGATGCCGATCGCAAAAAGGAATGCCGTCATGCGTTGATCCTGCTGATTCGAACAGGCGCCAAGCTTAACCGGATCGGTGCCGCGCGCCCATCTGCCGTTCGGCCAGCTATACCGTGAATGGGCCTTCCGCTATGCTGGCACGATCGAATCGACACTGGAACGAGGCCGGCGATGTCGCAGCGGTGCAACTGGGTAAAGACGGAAGCGGATGCTCACTATCACGATACCGAGTGGGGCGTGCCGTCGCATGACGATCGCCATCTGTTCGAGATGCTGATTCTGGAAGGCGCGCAGGCGGGACTGTCGTGGTCGACGATCCTGAACATGCGCGCCGGCTACCGCGAGGCGTTCGCCGACTTCGATGTCGACGCGGTCGCGCGCTTCACGCCGAAGCGCATCGAGAAACTGCTCGAGAACCCCGGCATCGTCCGCAATCGCGCGAAGGTCGAATCCGCGGTGACCAATGCACGGGCCGTGCAGCGCATTCGCGAGGATCACGGATCGCTCGCGCAATTCCTGTGGTCGTTCGTCGACCACACGCCGGTCCAGAACGCGTGGCAGTCGTATCGCGACGCGCCCGCGTCGACTGCCCAGTCGGATGCGCTCAGCAAGGCGCTGAAGGAGTACGGCTGCAAGTTCGTCGGCTCGACGATCTGCTATGCGCTGATGCAGGCGACCGGGATGGTCAACGACCATGAGACCAGTTGCCCGTGTCACGCCCAATGCGCGGCGCTCGGCGGCAAGCAGCAGCCGGCACGGCGCCGCAAGGCGGGCTGACGGCGACGAAGCTCACGGGCCGGTCGCCTTGGCGCGCACCGGCACGTCAGCACGCGCCGCCAGGTGATCCGCGCAAGGCGAGCCCGAACGCGGCGCCGATTTCCCGGTGAGCACGTCGGCGGCCTTGCCCGTTTGCTGCCGGCGGAACCGCCGTGCGGCCGTGCGGCCATTCGACCGTCTGGCAGTCGATCGGCCACTTTTCCGCCACGATCGGCAACCTTTTCCGGCCCCGAAAAGCAAAACGACGGAGCGGCTTCTATCGAAGCACGCTCCGCCGTTTCGCGGCGAACCGTAAACGCTCTTAGTGGAGCTTCTTCGGCAGCATCTGGCTGCGCAGGCGCTTGTGCAGGCGCTTGACGGCTGCTGCCTTCTTGCGCTTGCGGACTGCGGTCGGCTTTTCGTAGGACTGGCGTTCGCGCAGTTCAGCGATCAGGCCATTTTTTTCGATAGCACGGCGAAAGCGGCGAATCGCCACTTCGAACGGCTCGTTTTCCTTCAGAAGAATCGTCGTCATGTCGTTCCTAAATTGCTTAAACGGTCAAAAACGTAGCGGCCAAGCGCCACGCACCGGCCATCCGGGCGTCCCCACAACAGGCGAAACGAGCGGAAATACGGCCTCGGAGGCCGGAAAAGAGAGGCACAAAGCACCGCGGGTACGCTTCACAAGCCGCGTGCAGCGCCGCGTTTGACTGCCAGCAGGAATGCCGAGACGGCATAGGCGTGACAGAAAATCTCAATTCAGCCCGCCATGATATCAGGTAAACATAGCTTCGCCTACCGGTTTACCACTTTTCCGTCGCAATCACGCATCGCAGGCGTTCGAACGCCCGTCCAGCCTTGCCGCGCGCCGTTCGGGCCCTTTAAATGCGCGCCAGACTCTACCCAAACGCACCCAATGCCCCTGGTGCTTCCCCACTATAAAAAATAGAGCCAAATCTTCGGCGCCCCCTCCAATTTGGTTTCGAACCACCGAGGTCTGGTTCTGAGGCGGCCGGCACTGCATGCACGTATCCATTGGTACCAGCAGGGCTTTGCGTGCTTACCTACTAACAACAAAAAAAATCGGCTGCCGGCTGCAAACCGAGCGACTACCGCGCCGCCTGCCATCTCCCAACCGATCCGTACCGCCCCCAACCTAAAAATGTGGTTGATGTCCGCACCTCGCCGGAACGCGATCCGCGTCCAGTCATTGCTTCAGCTTCAACAGTATTCCTTGTCAAAACCGAATCTGCCACGGGTCTCGCTGGACCACGCGCGGAATTCAACAGGCCAGCCGCACGTCCGGTGCGGCATCGTCGGTACGTCAACCGGCTGCCGCGTGGGAGCGCCGCAGGTCCTCACACCGAACGAACGAAAGCGCATACGCAGGCGTCGAGGCCATGCTTGGCAAACCACAGAGCCAGTTCGGCCAGCCGGTACGCCAAAGCAACTTCGCATCTGCCCCTAAAGTTTGGTCGCATGGTCGCCGACAACCAGGAAAGGCGGGCGATGCAGGATGCCAAAAAGCGCGACGCCGAACACGAAACAGCCAAATTTAAACCGGGCGTTTTCCAAAAACGAGGATAGAAATGCTGAATATCAACACCAACCTTTATTCGCAAACGGCGCAAACCAACCTGTCGAATACGCAGAACGCGCTGTCGCAGGCAATCAACCGCCTGTCGTCGGGCAAGCGCATCAACTCGGCAGCAGATGACGCAGCCGGCCTCGCGATCTCGACGACGATGACGGCGTCGATCAACGCGTACAACCAAGGCGTCGCGAACGCGAACAACGCGGTGTCGATGGCTCAAACTGCTTCGAGCGGCCTCTCGGCAATTACCGCCAACCTGCAACGTATCCGCCAACTGGCAGTTCAGGCTTCGGACGATTCGATCGGCTCGGCTGCAGCCAACAATCTCGACACCGAAGTGCAAGCGCGTATTACCGAAATCGGCCGGATTACCAGCCAAACGACGTTCAACGGCATCAACTTGCTCGACGGTACCGCGAACGCCGGCGCGGTGCTGAATTTCCAGATCGGTGAAAAATCTGGCCAACAACTGTCGCTGGATCTGACTGGCAAGTACGATACGGCGACGCTCGGCCTGACCGGCAACGTCAAGACCTACGCCGCCGCGCAGACGATGATGGACACGGTCGACACGGCGCTGACGACGATCAACACCGCACAAGCTCAGCTCGGTTCGGACATCAACATCTACCAGGCAGCGATCTCGCAAACGACTGCGCAATCGACCAACCTGAACGCAGCCAGCGCACAGATCACCGACGCGAACTTCGCACAGGAAACCGCCAACCTGTCGAAGGCTCAAGTGCTGCAGCAAGCTGGCATCTCGGTGCTCGCGCAAGCGAACTCGATGCCGCAGCAGGTTCTGAAGCTCCTGCAATAAGGGCTAGATAACGCGCCACGTCACGCATTCAAGAAATGCGTGACGTGGCGGTCAATACGGATGCCAAAGAAAGAATGCTTATCCGAGGGCTCGCCTTCAGATAAGCATTTTGCGCATCGTGCGGCACATCGGCGCCGCCACGCCAATGCGCCCGGCGGCGCACTTTTTACCAGACGGAGTCCTCGATGTCGACGACGAACATTTCCAGCACCACGGCCAACAGCGCGCTGACACAGGCGGCGCAGTCCATCATCAGCGGAGTGACGAACTCGAACACGGACACGTCCGCACTCGTTTCCGCGATGGTTACGGCCAAGATGGCCGCACAGACCACGCAGAACGTCAACCGGCAAAATCTCGACAACACCACGCTGTCGGCCATCGGCTCGCTCAAGTCGGCACTGTCCTCCCTGCAATCGGCGCTGTCCGGGCTCACCGACGGATCGGCTCTGGCGAAAACCACCGCCACCGCGAGCGGCAGCGGCCTGAGCGCCACCACGTCGACGGGCTCGGTCGCCGGCAGCTATTCGATTGCGGTAACGCAAGTCGCCACCGCGCAGAAGCTTGCACTGACAGCGGGCGTGCAGCCGTCCACCAAACAGCTCGGGACGGGCAGCCTCACCATCACGCTCGGCAGCGGCGCGCCGATGACCGTCGGAATCAACACCGGCAACAACACGCTCGCGGGCATCGCCAGCGCAATCAATTCGGCGAGTGGCAATCCCGGCGTGACCGCCACCGTCGTTACCGGCACGGATGGGTCGCACCTCGTGCTGACCTCGAACGTGACAGGGGCGGCGAACACGATCCAGGTATCGACCAATTCGACAGACGGGCTGGCCAGCCTCGCGACCGTCGACAGCTCGGGCGTCGCAACAAACAACTACGTCGAGAAAAACAACGCACAAGACGCGATGCTCAGCATCGACGGCATCACCAATATCCAGAGCGCCAGCAACACGATCACCGGCGCCATTACAGGCGTGACGCTCAACCTCGCCACGTCGGCGGCAAACACGACCCAAACCCTCACGGTCGCGGCGGACAACACGTCAGCGACCAACGCGATCAACGGCTTCGTCTCGGCATACAACTCATTCGTGAGCACCGCATCGTCGCTGTCGAGTTTCGACTCGACCGCCGCTGCCGGCAGCCAGGGCGGGCCACTCATCGGCGATTCGATGCTGAATTCGATCGTCGGCTCGCTTGCCACGGCCCTTTCCAAGGGCGTAACAAGCGGCAGCAGCACCGTGAGCCTGAGCGCGCTCGGCATCAACCTGACGCCGAGCGGCACGCTCAGCGTCGATAGTGCGGCTTTGTCGAACGCCCTGACGCACAATTCGGCCTCGCTAGCGACCGCCTTCAACGCGACGAATGGCATCGGCGCAGTGCTGAACAACAACATCACGTCGTATCTGCAGACGGGTGGGATCATCGATACGCGCGTCAACGCGCTGAACAGCGACCTCGCCGACGCGAAGACGCAAGCGAAGACCCTGCAAGCGTATGCGAATCAGTTGACCGATCAGTACAATGCGCAATTCACCGCCCTCAATACGCTCATGGCGCGGATGCAGAACAACTCGCAGTATCTGACGCAGTTGTTCGGCGGCACCAATAGCGCCGGCGCACTCGCCACCAACAAGTCATAAGGCCCACCGGATGTATCGAGCCGCGCGGTACTTTTGAAATGGCACTGGAGTGATCGTCACGATGGATCAACCCACATTACTCGCACGCGTGTGGCAACTGACGCAGGCAATCGAACATGCCGCGACGATGGCGGACTGGTGCGGCGCGGCGCGTCTCGCGGAAGCGCGCTCGCCCCTGCTGATGTCGCTGAGCGCACCGCAAACGCCCGATGCGCTGGCGATCATCCGCCGCATACAGGCGATCGACACAGCCATCGCGGCCGACGCGGAAACGACGCAGCGGGAGTTGCATGCGGAGTTTCAGGCCGCACTCGGACGGACCGAAGCTGCCGGCCGATATCAGCAGATCGCGCAACTGTAACTGCATTGCCACTGCATTGCCGCCAGGTACGTCGCGAGCGGCACTTCGCGCCGGACGTTTCAGGGCCGGCGTCTTGCTCTGGCCTGCAGCCTCCAGCAGCCGTGCTTCTTCATCGCCCCGAAGCCGCCGCTCGCGATGCTGCCCCTTCGCCGGCCACTTGACGCCGTCGAGCGGATTGCCCATCGGCACCTCCCACAGCTCCCGCGCGGTCCTGAAAACGGCCGAGATGATGACCAGTTCTCGCCGGACAGTTTCGGCACAGCACTTTTTCAGGCGCTCGTCCCGGTAGTTCGCGAAATCGACCTTGCGCAACGTCGCCAGCGGCCGGGCGGCGAGCACGTGCTTCTGCAGCGCGCGGATGCGGACCACTTCGGTTTGCGAGCCACGCTTTTTGGGTGTCTCCTCCTTGGCATACCGGGCCAGCAGGTCGCCGAAGGTTACGCGCTCAAGCGCCGACCGGTCGATAAAGGAGCCAAGAGTCATCTCGGCCTCGGTCTTAGCGGCCCACTTCTGGGCTTCCTCAAGCGTCTCGAACGTTTCGGTCTGGGCGGGATAGCCCTTGCGGCGAATCAGGGCTTGGTACTGGTAGGGGCCACGGTGCGTGATGGAAGCCATCGCCTGTTCCTTATCTGGTTGGGGAACAGGGTATAGGTGCGAGTGCGGGGGATGACTGCAGCAGAATTGCTGCAAAAAGCCGGAAATCTTTAACGGCGTTGCCCGAGCTGCGCAAAAGTCCTTGATTTCACGACCTATTTTTGGCGCGCCCGGCTGGGATCGAACCAGCAACCCCTGCCTTCGGAGGGCGGGAAGCGGCATCCAACGACAACCAAGTCGATTCAAAAACCCGACACAAACCGTTGATTTTTATAGAAAAATAATTCAACCCCATCCAACCCCATTCCACCTATAATTTCCGTACCGTTTCCGTACGAAAATTCATGGCTATTCCCATCACCAGCAAAACCGCTCGCGACAAACTGGTCCCGCGACGGGAACCCTACTTCGCTCGGGTTCAATCCGGTCTTTACGTCGGCTTCCGGAAACTCGCGGAGGGCGACGGAACATGGATCGCCCGCAGACGTAACGAAGCGGGCAAGCAGGAATACAAGGCGCTCGGAACCTTCCCGACTTTTGATGAAGCGGTGAAGGCAGCACTCGAATGGGCTAAGACGGCGGATGCCGGCGTCTCTACGAAGACCACAACCGTCAAAGACGCGTGCGAACACTATGTGAAGCATCTAGGCTTGCACAAGGGCACCGCCAGCAAATCAGACGCCGAAGGCCGTTTCAAGCGGCTAGTCTACAACGACAAGCTCGGGCGAATTGACATTGCCAAGCTACGCACCTCGCATCTGAAGGACTGGCTGGGCGAGCAAATCAGCGAAATCGAGGAAGCGGCCGAGGACGAAGACGACATCCGACGCGCCAAGGATACGGCAAATCGAAATCTTGCTTCGCTGAAGGCAGCGTTGAACCTCGCGCTGCACGATCGTCTCGTAGCAACCGACGCAGGCTGGAAAACTGTCACGAAATTCAAGGATGTCGGGCGCAGAAGGCAATCGTTTCTCCCCGCAGAACAACGGACTGCGTTGATCAATGCCTGCACCGCAGATATCCGACAACTGGTCAAGGCGATGCTGTTCACCGCAGCTCGTCCCGGCGAGCTCGCACGCGCCTGTGTCAAACATTTTGATCGCCAACAAGGCACCCTGGCTCTCGATGGAAAAACCGGGCATCGAATCGTTTCACTGTCGTCGGCAGCAGTTATCTTCTTTGAGGAACAAATCACGGACAAGATCGCCAACGCCTCAATCTTCTCGACCGAGTACGGCCAACCCTGGAACAAGGATTCGTGGAAAAAGCCCTTCAAGGATGCCGTTAAGGCGGCGCAGCTTCCCACATCGGTCGTGATGTACTCGTTACGACACACCGCGATTAGTGAAATGATCGCGAATGGCATTGATAGCTTTGAAGTCGCCCGGATGGCGGGGACATCCACCGAAATGATTGACAAGCACTACGGACATCTGCGCCACGACCGGATGCGAGCAAAGCTTGACGCTGTCGCTATTCTGTCGTGACGACTGGCTGCCATCTCAATCCACCAACAGACCACGACTAGCGACCTGACGTTGCGTTCCGCAAGGCAACTGACCTATTCCCCGGCCCATCCGCCCTTACAATCAGGTGCTCGCTGTTCGACACCAGATATGCCAACGGCCGTGTCAGATTGAGCGGGAACAGCACCGGCAGCGATTGCAGGTTTGATATTGCAAGCGGCTTGTCTGCGTAGCACGATGCTGCTTCGATCAGCCACGCCGTAAGCTCATCGTTGTCTATCGTCGTAGCAGCTCGGCGGATCACGCGCCGCCCCTTTTCAATCCGCTCCACAGCGCCCCAACTGGCCTGACTCTGGACGACCATGTTCGTCATCCGGTAGGTACCTTCGCGCTCACCGTAAATTTCACTCATCCTTCGATGGATTTCGGCGGAAGCGCAGTCACCTTGCAGGGCCGTCAGACGCCCAATCAGTTCGGCCACTTTTCCGAAAAAGGGATAGGACGCGACAGCCATGCCCCAGCACAGTACAGCTACAGGCACGTCCGGATGCGCCTGGAAAATCTCTACGCCACGGTTCGCGTAGTTCACCAGCTCGGCCCGCGGCTCAAGCCACAGACGCTTCAGCACGGTACGCGTCTTCGTTCTTGCGGCGGCACCCAACTCGGCGGCATCGAGCAATGCCTCCAAATCTTCGCTCTGTGCCGCGCCCGCACGAATCTTCAGCGCAGTCGCCGCCCAGTCGAGAGCAATGAATCGGTCAAAGCCGATTCGAGGAGCCAACGTGTTCATCAAACATCATCTAACTTTGAAACCTTCACGAAAGGAACAATTAGTTCCTCAACCGAAACGCCTCCGTGAACAACCACTTGGTCGCCAGCGGGAACAAACGCACTGCGCCCACCTGCGAACAACGGCACAAAATTCGCCGGCAGCCCAGCAATATCCAGACTAATCGTAGTTGAGTACGCCACCGAAGACTCAGCTCGCAATGGTTCGCTGCGATAGACCCGAACGCGCTCACCGCGTGTCTCCGCGATCACGCCCTGATTGGGCCTGCCGACGCCTACGGCATCCACGTTACCATGGTCTGCTGTGACGTAGATGCTAAACCCCTCGGCCAACAAAAAGGCAAGCAGTCGATCAACGAAACCTGTCTCGAGCCAACGATCGATCCACAGGGCTACATCCTCTTTGGATCGCTCCTTGTGTAATCGTTCGTCCACCTCGTCGATCACCAAACCAAGCACCTTGGGCTTACGATCAGTGATGTCGGCTTGCAAGGATGCCAGTTGATCGAGCTGGCGTAGGGCTCGCCGGTACATTACATCACCAGGAGCGACGCCCCCCTCACTTTGCCAAAACGCTTTCCATAAGCTTTCTTCCTTGTTCGTGTGATCTATCGAGTCGTCGAATTCGCGCGGCTTCAACCCGGAAAATAGCGCCTGACGAGAAACCGATGTCACCGTGGGCAACCAGGCGAATGCGGTGTTCTCATCGAATGCCAGCGGCTGACCGTTTGCAATCAGATGTTCCCTGATCCGGACCCACTGATCGAATGCGAGTCCATCGAACACGAGCAACGCCACTTTGGCCTCGCCCGCATTGCGGCGCTGACGAAGAAAGCGCGGAATGTGATGCACCATGACCGGCCCCTTGGTAGCCGGTTGCAAAATCAGATCAGCGTAGTGGCTGGCTGCGACCCACATCTGCAATCGCTCATCTGAGAGCGCCTGAATCGCCGTGACGTGAGCGCGAAGCTCCGCCATCTGCTCTGCGGTGCCCTTGCCACGCAAGTCGTGAACCCGGCTCAACATCTCGCCATAACGCTTGGCGAAATCACCCCATTGCTTGTGCGAGGCATCTGCGCCCGGCACTGTCGAGCCCAAGATGTCGATGTTCTCTTCCACCCTCGCAAATTGTGACCAGACATCTTCGACGATACCCGCCTTGATCCATCCTGGCATCCCAGCAGAGACACCGGACACGGCCAGAGGATGCAGGCTGCCGTCGAGGAACATCGAATAGATGATGGCACGCACATCGGTGTGATCGAAGGGAATTTCCACCTGCCGCTTGCTCTCATAACCTCCATAGGGCGGAGGATCAGGCTCGCTAAGTTGTGTACTGTCCAGATGCAATTCGGCCAGATAGCAATGCCAAGCGTCCTGCACTACACGCAGCAGCGCACTCCTGGACGACAACCACTTACTAATGGGCTGCCCCACGAATAGGCCTTTACCGTGCAAAACGCCTGCCACATGCTCGGAGAAGACTTCCGGCAACGCCCGGTTGGCGAAGTGCAACCGGAGTGCCTCACGCCAAAAATCCACGGAGTTTCGAATGGATCGCGGTGTTAACTGATACACGTGTTCGAGGATGAAATCCTTGGACTCACCGTCACCGCGCGCCGATTGCAACTCGCTTTGATGGGCGTCGAACAATGGCGCCAGAAAGTCCGGCTCCACCTGCCGCACTGCGCTATACGCCAGCTTAGGAAACAGCTCCGCGAGAATCAGTCGTACCTGACGGGCATGATGAACAATGTCCCACGGCAGGCTATCTGCATTGTCACGACGCAGATGCACGATCAATGCTGATGACGGCGCCAACTCACCGGCATCCCACGCGGCACGATAACGTTCCTCGTATTCTGCTCGGAATTCGAACGGATCTTCGTACCCAATCACATTGAAGCTACGGGCGCGAAGCTCGGATAGCAGCTTTTCGTCAAGCAGAACACCATCAGGGTCGCAGGCTATCCATAGCCTGGAGAGATCCGCAGTGAATCGGTCAAGGATGCGTTGATGCCACAGGCTCATACTGGACGCTCGCGGGCAATTCGTACCATCGTTACGGCGTTCAGTTCCGGTGTGCAGTTTTCCATTTCGTCCAAGATGGCCATACGAACTTTATGCTCAGCTTGCAATTGGCGGCGGCGGTATTCGCGCACGGCGGGCAGACCAATCCTGCCAATAGCTTGGAAGCGCGCTTCGAATGCATAGATAGCGCGATCACGTTCACTCTTGATGTTGCTGCGATGCTCTTCCAGCATCGCAGCAAACATTGACTCGCCTTGTGCCTTGGCCACAGCGAATGACGCATCGAACCAGTGCGCCGAGTCTTCCACATCTACGGCAGATAACACGACCACATCCTCAGTCAACAGCAAGTCCCACACGCGCTTGGCGGTGGGCACAAAGGTACGGCCTTCATCGTTAATGAAGACGGGCAAAAAGCGCTTCCGGCTCGCACCTTGCGCCGTCAGACCAATTTCCCAGAGGGACCAGATACCGCTCACGGAACCCGGCAGACCGGTCACACGGATCACAGGCAAGGGCTGCCCTGCCACGAAGCGTGGCACACTACCGATGACAGCACGCGCACGTGGGTCTTCCATCGTCAGCCATTCCGCCGTCGGCTTATCGTCCGCCGTGCGTGAGTCGAAACACGCTTGCGGTGTTTCACTGCCGTCCGCCCAGAGCACCCGCCAGACATCGCCGGTCTTGGTTGCCGCCCCACCTCTCGCTGCCAGCCCGTTGACGACAGCACGTTCTAGCCAGAACTGCGCCGGATGGTCGCGCCACTTGCGCGCTTCCATGACATCCAGATCGTGCGGCACAGCCAGCAGATCGTTGTGCCGGTTCGATTCTTCCAGCGTAGCGCGCAACTGCGAGGCGACGCTGTCACATTCGCGCTCAATAGCATCCGGATGTTGCAGGCTCTGAACGAATAGCTCATCGAACACCGGCTCGACTTCCGCCGAATCCATCACGTCCGCGGCCTTGTCTACGCCGAACTCGTCAGCGATGGCTTGCAGCTTCTCTTCCAGCACCTGCCGCACGCGGTGCTCCACGGTGTCTTCCAGAACGAAGTTGATGGCGCGCACGACGTGCTTCTGCCCGATGCGATCCACGCGCCCGATGCGCTGCTCAATGCGCATGGGATTCCACGGCATGTCGAAATTGACGATGACGTGGCAAAACTGAAGGTTCAAGCCTTCACCGCCCGCGTCGGTGGAAATCAGCACGCGCCTGTCCTCCGCGAAGCGCTGCAACGTGCGGGTACGCGCTTCCATGTCCATGCTGCCGTTGAGTGTCGCTACCGAAAAGCCCCGGCTTTCCAGATAGTCGGCCAGCATCGCCTGCGTGGGCACGAACTCGGTGAACACCAGCATCTTCAGCGCTGGATTGCCTTCCTCCTGTTGCAGTTTGTAGATCAGCTCGAGCAGGGCTTCGGCCTTGGCATCCGTACCTGCGGCCTCGGTGGAACGCGCCACCGCCAGCAAGGTTTCGACTTCCGATTTCTCCAACTCGATGCCATTGGCTTGCAGCACCAAGTCCACTTGCGCCTCACCATCCAGATCGGCCCATTCGTCGGCGCTAAGGCTTTCGAACAGGCTGGCCTGTGTCTGCGGCATCTCCAGCACCGTCTGACGCTTTTCCAGCGTTGCGCGGATCGCGGCCGTGCTGGATGTCACCAGCCGCTGCATCAAGATCATCAAGAAGCCGACGTGGCGCTGCTTGGCGGCCAGTGCCTTGTTGTAACCATGGCGCACATAGTCGGTGACGGCTTCATACAACTGCTGCTGCGCTGCGTGCCGCGCCTGCCATGCCACCGTGTGTAAGCGTGTGAGACGTGGGCGAAAGAGCGGCTGGCCTTCAGCATTGACGGCCGCGCGCTTCTCGGTGCGGATGACAAAGGGCTGCACACGCTCGCGGCTTACGCTGCTTTCGTCGGGAAAGGCATTCCGGTCCAGCAACTGCATCAGACGCATAAATTGGTCTGTCTTTCCTTGATGCGGCGTGGCAGACAACAACAGCAGATAAGGAGATGCCTCCGCCAGCGCTGCGCCTAGCTTGTAGCGCGCCACCTGCTCGGTGCTGCCGCCCATGCGATGCGCCTCGTCGATGATGACCAAGTCCCATGCCCCCGACACCAACTCCTCGAAGCGTTCACGGTTGTAGATCTGGATCTGCTCCAGACTCCAACCGCGCCGCGATTCCAATGGCTTCACCGAATCCAATGCACAGATCACCTGATCGTGCATCCGCCACGGGTTGTCGTCCGCGCTTTCGCTGCGCCACTGACGCAAGGCGGCGAACGCGGATGGATCGACGAAGTGGAAAGGCTCGCCAAAGTGCTGGCGCATCTCGGTCTGCCATTGCCGCACCAGTCCCTTCGGCGCGACCACAAGAATGCGCTTGGCTCGGTCGCGCAGCTTCAGCTCGCGCAGCACCAAGCCCGCCTCAATGGTCTTACCCAACCCTACTTCGTCAGCCAGCAGGTAACGAACGCGATCTTGGCTAATGGCGCGGTTCAACGCATAGAGCTGATGCGGCAGCGGGATCACGCTGGACTGGATTGGCGCTAGCAGTAGGTCTGCTTCGAGCGCGTCCTGCAACTTGGCCGCTGCCACGGCATGCAGAATTTGCTCCACCGTAGGGTGCACACCATCCAGCATGGCTAGTTCTGCAGCCACCGCGCGCAGCACGACATCCTTGGCAGGCAACCAGACGCGATAGCCAGATTCGCCCCATAGCGCCAGCCGTTCGACCACGCGGCAGGGCGTCGCACGCCGGACATGCCAGCACCAGTCACCCGTATCGAAGCCGCGCTCGGTCATCGCTCACGCTCCGTCTTCGCTGCGCGTCAGCGCCATGTCGTAGAGCGTGAGCAGCTTCTCATCCTCTTGCAGGGTCTCTTCCGGCAGTTTGTTGGCGATGGCGAGAATGGTGCTGTAGTCTTTCTCGGCCCACGCGGCGCGGAAGCCCGCGCGCAACACTTCCAGGCGGGACTCTTTGATCTTGCGGCCCGTGAAGGCCTTGTACTGCTCGAACTCCTTAAGCAACGCCTTTTCGCGTTTTTTCTCGAGATCCTGCGCCTTGTTCGGGTCAGGCACATACCAGCGATCCCTCGCTTTGGCAATGAGACGCGGGTCGTTTTTTTCCAATCCGCGCACGTCCTTGTGGTTGGACGAGAGATAGCCATGAATCTGACTGGGCACCTCCCCCATGCCGTCGTAGCGCAGGAAATTAGCTTCCAACAACGCGGAGAGTTCCGGGCGAACCTCGTGCTTCCTCCAGCCCGCACCCAATTGCCGGATAAACTCCGGGTGGATGTCCTGATAAGTGGATGGCCGCTTCTTGAGGAAATCCTCCACCCAATCAATAGCACTCCGTTCGTCGGAAACGAATAGCTCCATCTGAGACGCTCGCGCGGTCTGTGCGCGTTTCTTGTCGTATTCGGCGACCTGTTCTTGCAAGAAAGCCATGCCATCGCGTTCTGCAAAATGACGGCTGAAAATGTCTGCGAGGAATTCGGGGCTGGAGAGCGGCACTGGCGCATCGTGGCGCACGAACCAAGCCACCATGCGGTCATAGATGCGGCGTGGGCTACGCTCGGCGACGGTGTCCAGCTCACCGCTCTTCTTGTATTTAACGACAGGCAGATTCCGTAGATGGGTTTGTACGAAATCCCAAGCCGATGCCACCGTCGCCCCGCTTTTCGTAAGGCGGTCTTCCAAGCCGCCATTGGGCTTGTACGCGGAAATTACCAAGTCTTGCTTAACCGCCGTGGTGGATGTGACTTGCCGGAAACTGCCCTGCACCTTGTCCAACGCCGTCACCTCTGCCACAACGAAACCAGCCTGCTGCAATGCCACTTGAATGGCATTCCATACCGCCGCTTTGCTATTAGAAAACACCACCGTCATCCAGCGCCCCGGCTTGAGCACACGGTGGTATTCGGCGAAGCAACGTTGCATCAAGTGCTGGTATTCGGGCAGTGCCTTGTGCTTGAATTTGTCGATGATGGCTTCGGGCTTGGCGTCAGTGGTGACACCGTGCCACGCTTCAACCAGAAAGTTCAGATCAGCATAGTAAATGTTTTCACCAAAGGGCGGATCGGTGAAGATGTAATCCACTGAGTCGCCTGGCAACGGAAGTGTGGCTGCTGTGCCTGTTGTCACCGCCACATTGGAAGCCGACTTCAAGCTGTGGAACGTCTTTACCAGTCGATCGAGCTTTCCATCAAGAATGTACCAGGGGCTGCATTCGGCGTGTTGAGATGCAACGTAGTACACGCCCGTCAGGTACTGATTGACTTGCGAGAAGCCCGTCGGTCGGAATCGGTTTAACAGGGTAGCGGTCCAAACTGCCTGTTCGACCATGAAAATCAGGAAAGCCCGAATGCGCAGGTCAGGATGCGCTTGTGCCATCTCCCACAGTTTGCCCATCGCCTGAGCAGCGCGCGGCAGATAAAAATGGTGAACGTGGGTGAAACCCTTGGGCGCGATCCGCGAACCGTGATACATGTCCTCAACGGGAAAACGATTCGTTGGCACTGACGCGGGCAGCGGCAGGGCTTCGATCTTCGCCAGCGTGGCCAAGTCGGCAGCGTCCGGTTCTTTCTCGTAACGCGTTTTTCCGACGACATAATAAATCAACGATGGCTGAAACTTCACCCGCTGCCACGGTTGGCCCGTGGCCGGATCAACGCGAGTTTCAAACACACGCTCCAGCCTGTCCTTGTTCAATTCTGCACCACAGTGCGGGCACGGAAAAGTGTCGCGCACACGCTTGCTCTCTTCTTCAAGCGCCTCATCGAGAAAATTCACCGTGCCCGCGCATTCCGGGCAACTAAACACCTCGCTCCAAACCGTATATTCGATACGCCCCTTGGTTACGCCGTCGCTATGCAGAGTGTCGTACATCCAGCCAATGTCCTGCTCCACGCCCTTGAGCAGTTGCTTGCCTGCCTTCGCGAAGGCCTCCACATCGAACGGAATGTTGTAGTTCGCGCCGATGAAGGTCGCGGCTGGCGACAAGTCGTTGAGCACAGCACGACGTGCGCCCCATTGAGGCGCGGCATGACCTTCCTTTTTCCATGCCAATTCTAGCTCGTGCCGATAGCTGGCCGGAGCAGTGCCGCACCACTGCGCAGCCACGCCGGTCATGCCCGAACCAGAAAAGCCGTCCAGCACCAAGTCACCAGGCTTCGTGTAGTGCAGAATGGATGGCACGATGGCTAGATGTGGCACCTTGGTGTGGTAGCTGTGTGCTTTGTAGATGGCGTCGGTCTTACCCACGCTCACGTCAATTGCCAACGGCTCACGGCTGTATTTCACCGTCGGATCGTAGGCCTTGCCGTAGTGTTCAACGAAATCCACCAGCCACGGATTCGGGCAGGCGGTGTAATACGGCGGATCGGACATGGCGAGAATAGCCTCGTCCGTGCCCTGCGGAAAACCTTCCTGCTTGCGGAACTCTGACTCCTTCAACTTGGCAGCCAGCAGTGCAACATAATGCTCGCGCCGGGCCTGATCGCTGGGGAACGTCTGGCCAAGGCATTCAACTGGGCTAGATGCCACTTCTTCTGCGCCGAAGTTCAGGGACTGGGTGCTACTCATCGTTTTCTTCCGTTCGGCCGGCGGCCGGTTGTTGTTCGTGCAGTACCTTGAGTTTCACGCCAACCTCGGTAAGCACGTAGCGTTGCTGCGGCGATCGCGGTTTATCGGGGACAGTTTGACGTAGCACTCCGCCCGCGAGTAGCGGCTCTAAATGGGTGGCGACGAAGTGCGGACGCTGGCGGTAGCCGGTATAGCGCATCAACTCGGCAAGCGAGCGCGGGGCATCGGTAAAGCCAATGATGCTCCACTGCACGGTGGTCAACCGATCAAGCCCAATTATTCCAGATACAGCTTGATCGGTAGCTTGATCGGTCAAACCGCCCACCGCCGCACCGCCGGTAGGCGATTGATTTTCCTCATTTTTTCCATCAGCACCCGAAAGGAAGCGGGCCCGCAAGTGCTCGGCGAGACCGAACAAGTTGTTGGACTCTCCTCGCGCCACGATCAAGGCTTGTACAGTCAGGCGCTGCACAAGCTCACGGGCACCGACCCCACTCAATCCAGTGAGCGCTTTGACATCGACAATGTCGATCTGTCCCTGACGGGTCAGGTAAGCGAACACATCAGCTTCCTGCTCGCTCAGATGCACGCCCAGACTGGCCTGCGCCAGAAGCTGGGCTTCGGTAATCAGTTTTTCCTTGCGCAGTCGCAGGCGAAAGCTCTTTTCGGCCTTGTGGTTTTCAATCTCCGGCGGCAGATAACCCAGCTTGCGCCAACCGTCGAAGATGGCACGCACGCCGGTACCACCTTGGTCGGATAGGCCGATGCGACGAAAGGCATTGACGATACTGGGGTTGCGCACTTCCTTATCACCGGGATCGAGCAATTGCTCGCGCGACGCGAAGGCATCGCCCGGGTTGAAAAACTCGGTCTGATCGCGGAAGAAGCGGACGACCGGCACGCGTGTGGTGTCACCAAAATCCTGATGGATCAGCAAATTGATGACAGCCTCACGGAAGGAAATGTAATCCGGCGGATCGTCGTCACGCCGAAGGGTGGCGGCATCGATACCGAAGGGTCGCTCACTGTGCCGAAAATAGAAATCGACGATGGCCTGCCACGCCTTGATGAGGTTGTCTTCCACAGTGATGCGGTCAGCCCAGCGCACCGCAGAGTCGTAGTCGGTACTCGCGTTGTAATAAAGCTGCACGTCCACTACCATGCGCGGCAGCACCTGTCTGACGTACTCGCCACTGCCCAGCACCAGAATAGCGGCGCGGGTGGGACGCAACACACCTCCCTGCTCGACCAGAAAGCCCCATTCGCGCAGGAAGGCTTCATCGTTAGCGGTCGCGTCCTTACCCGGATTGCTGGCGGCAAAGCGCGTGCGATACCAACGCAAGGAGGCTTCATCAAAGCAACGGGAAATGTCCACGTCCATCAACTCGGCGTCGTAGCGAGTCGCCGCCCCATCGCGAATGAAGCGGAGCAGTTCATCCCCCGTGCAAGTATCGTCACGCCCACCACGGCGGACGAATGCCTTCTTCGGGTTGCCGTCGAGATAAACGGGCTTTTGCCTGCGCGCTGCCTCGGGAATATAGAACGCCAGCACCGTGCCTTCATCCAGGTTGTGCACCTTTCCAGCGATAGGCAGGAAAGCGCTGATTTTGTTGGCGTCCCGGACCTGACCGAGAAAGGTGTTCTGGATGCCATCAGCATCGGTGACACCGGTGACGGTGAACGAGCCATTGGCCTGCTTCACGCCAAACACCAGGTACCCGCCTGCCGTGTTGGCAAAGGCACTGACCGTTGAAAGCGCATCCTTCGGTACTGCCCAAGTTGCTTCCTTGAACTCGATGTCGTCCCACTCAATAGATTGGAGACGTGCGAGCAGTTCATCCCTCTCCATGCATGCTCCGTCGGAATTTCGTCGTCACGGCATCACTCAATAACGAAACGCAGCTTGGTGGCATCCTTGCCCTTGCCCCGCTCACTAATCAGCGCATCAAACCGCTTGCGCAATTCATCGGGCGTCACGGGCGCACCACCTTGCAGCAGCGCTTGACGCAGTTCATCCGTTCTTACCGTGATCTTCTCCAGTCCAGACAAGGCTTCCTGAACGGCGCCGGCGAAGTCGGCAGTTACTGGCTCCGGCAGCTTGCGTGCGGCGAGGAACGTGTCGATCAGACTTTTCGACGCAGAGGGCAGCAGGCTCAGGCTTTCCTGCGTGAAAGGGTCTTCCAAGTTCTCCAACAAAGTTTGTTGCCAATTGGCCAGCAACTGATCAAGGTCGTCGTCCAGCTTGCTCAGTCGGTTGGCGGCGGGTAGCAGTTCCAGTTGCTCGGCGGACGGACGAAATTGGCAGTGCGGACAAACGGGAGCAGCGACCAGCGTCGGTTCGTCCAGCGCTGAGCAGCTTTTCAGGCCGTTCAGTGCGTCCTCGAAGGCAATGAGCTGACTGGTAGGCATCAGCGATACGTCGGCCAACACTCGCAGAGATCGCAAGCGTTCGTCTTTGCGCAACGCATTGCGGGTTTTCTCTTCGGTCACACCGAGTCGTGCCTTGCTGTGAGAAGCGATATACGCGGCGATATAGTCCCTCTTGAGCTGAGCCAGCACTTGGCGGCAGTCACCAAGCACCGTAGCAGCACGATCTGCCGTGCGATCGTCGGCCAGTTTCTCGAACAGAACCTTGCGCGCCGCATCGGCTCGCTTCACCCATTCATGGCCGGATGACAGCACCATCTCCGCCTGCGAAAGATAGGATGCCGTGCTCCCCAGTTCGCCGACCAGTTCCAGCAGACGCTCGACGCCGGTAAGCACGTCCAGATTCTTCTTCTGGGTGTCGATTTCCTCCTGCGTCACACGCAGGTTCTTCAGCGTGCCAACCGTGTGATAACGCGACAGCGATTCCGTGAACTGCTTGAGCGCATCGAGTCGCGCATACCAATCCTTGGCTTCTTCGTCACGGAGCAAATTCTGCCCCCAGAATCCGAGCTTGCCTTGCTGGAGATCGGAACCGGCCTTAAGGACACGCGGCACCAAAGCGCTGATCTTATCCCTCAGCGCAATGACCGGCTCGTTGTCGCCTTGGCTGGCTTTCTGCGCAAGCCCGGAAGCCAGTCCGAACAATTCGAACAGTGCGCGCAGCACTGCAAGATTGATTTCCTTGGGCGCTTCGATGTGCTTGAACTGCAGGAGTTCATCGGCAGAGCGTTCGGCCAGCAGGTTTAGTTTGCCGGAGTCGATCTTGTCGCCCGTGATCGACAACACGATGTCACCGCTATATACAAGCACACCCAGCACAACGACGAGCAGGTCGGGCTCCAGTCGTTGTTTGGCAGGGGAGAAATACTCTACGTCCGTCGCGCCGGCAATCAGTTCGCTACGATTAAGTACCTGGCCGTGACCTTTGGCCTTGAGACGGTTCAAAACCTCTTGGGCGTAGCGCGAATTGGTCGGGTCAATGCGGTCGCCATCAAGCATTTCCAAGGCATCGAGGACCGCGATAGCATCTTTGGTACGCGTGCCACCCGCGAGCGCGCGCAATGTGCTGGAAATCAGTGACTTGCGGTTGGCCTCGGTGACCAGGACGGGGAACTTCGGGTATTCGGGAGCGATGTCGGCGAAATGCTGGTTCAACACCAAGCCCGACACAGTGTTCACGATGTCTCGGAAATTGATCCTCTCATTCGGTCCCAAACGGGCGCGGTCACGCAGCGACACACCCTTGACCCAGTCTTGCAGCGTCTTGGCTTTGCCTTGATAAGTGACTTCAAAGGCGACCAACTGCGCTTCCTGCAACCACTTGCTCATGCCACGCAGGGCATCTTGCGCCTTGGAAAGATAGACGTTTTTTGCACCGCCACTGGCCGTAGATGCCAGATCGAGAGACGCCGCGTATTGCGATAGGTAACGCTTGTAAGCTTCGTCCAGCGACTTCAGACGGAAAAACACCTCGTCCGGCTGCTGCTTGTCGGTAAAGCGGGGCTTGTCGAATGGCTGGACGAAGTAGATGTAGAAGTCCCGTTCCGGCTGCGCCGTCGGGCGATCGTTCGGTGCGCCGAAGAACAGGTAACCCAAGCGCTCGACGCGATGCTCTTGCCATTCGATCTGATACTGCCAGATCTGGAATCCGGGATAACGAAGATCGTCGCTGCACTCCATCAGTGCCTTGATGGCACTGTAATAGGCTCGATCGAGTGCGTCTTCGGACAGCGCTTCGGCACGCTTTTCGATCTGAGCGTCATAGTCAATGTCCTTCTTGAGATCGAGGTAATACTGTTCCGTGTCGGCGGCCTTGGAGATGAACTGGCCGTTGACGGTCTTCAGCACCTCGCGCAACACGGTTTGCACCATCGACAGCAAGTTTTCGGCGGGCTCCCCGGGCATATCCTCAACCCCAGGTTGGAACAGGCACAACGAATCACGTAACTCGGCTGCAGTGGGACCAATGGGAATGTGGATGTCCCCTCCCGTAGTCAGACGATGCACTGCCAGCGCGTAGATAACGCGCAAAGCCATTGGCCTGTAGGCTGGACGGGTGAACGCCTGCTGGACTCTGGACTCCAGCACATCAGAAACACGCAACACTTCCTTGATGTTCGGATCGGCGCGCAAGACCGAGTTGCTCTTGACGGTGTTCCAAAAGCTCTCGTAGGCGATCAATTGTGGTCGATCGGTGGGCACATCTTTCTCAAGGATGGCCTGCATCGCAGATTCGATGGTCTTGAGCGCGCCGCGCTTCTCCGTGAAATGGATCTGCTCGAACGTCTTCAGGTAGTCGGGGTGAACGGGAAAGAGTCGTACGTATTCGTCCATTCGCTCGTTCATCGAGCCATAGAACTTGGCGAACGGCGTAAGGTATTCGCGGATTTTGCTCTGCTGGTCAACGGACTTCTTGAGCAGGCGAGCTGAGACAACAAAGCTGACATCCTGACGATCGATCAGGATCTGAGTGAACCGCTCATTGACACGCCGGATGCTGTCGGCCACATGCTGGAAACGCCCGCCATCGAAAATTGCTTCCTGCACGCCCGCCACAAAGCGGAACTTCAGATGTTTGGCGACCTCGCCAATTTGGCGCAGGATAGCCAGATCGAGAACCAGTTCGTGATCCCTGCGCGACTGCAGGTATTCGAGGAATTCGTCCACCACGACCAACATCCCCTGATTCGGAAATTTCTCCCCGAAGGCGGCCATCATTTCTTCAAGCGAATCCTTGTTGTTTAGTTCTTGGTCCGCACGCGGAAAAGTAAAGTCCACGCCAAGCTTTTCGAGAAAGCGCTCAAGCTGCTGGGTGATGATCTGGCGCAGCGGCATTTCAAGTCCGCCGACTTCAATACGCAGCACTTTGAAACGACCGGCGATGGATGCCACCGCGTCGACAACTTTGGGATGCCGGATCATAGACGCGTAGGCGGCATCTTCTGCCACCAGCGACAACACCGACATCAAGTGCGATTTACCCGTGCCATAGTTGCCGACGATGAGCACGCCCTTGTGATCGACCGCTTCATCGAAGCCGAGTTGAGGCACCATGAGCTTGGAGATACGCTCAGCCATATCGTCGGAGATGACGAACGTCGAGACGAGCTTCTTCGCTTCGGCTGGACGATCGGCGTCAAGCAGTTGAACGACTGACTCGATCTGCTCGAACTGAATCAAATCTCCGTATTTCATGTTCTTGGCCATGAGTTTGATGTTAGCTTTGCGCTGTTTCGAAAATGACCACGCTGTCGCGGCTGTAGTCACGGTATTCTGGGTGCCCCATGCTGGCGTATACCAAGTGTCCATCGCGCATTTCGCCCGGCCACACGGCGACGACACAACGGGAATGCGCCAGACGCTTGATGAGATCGAGTGGATTGACCTTCAGGCCCGGTTCAAACAGCACTTCGATGTTGTCGAGCAGCAGTGGTGCTCTGTTACCCACGCTGTTCGCGATTTCTCGCAACAGTTCGCCCGCCGAGAAACTTCGCTTTAAAACGGGCGTGATGGCAAGACGATGCCCCAACTCTGCCCCGACGTTGACCGGCGCTGTTTTAAGCTGCTCGGCCAGCGCACGCAGGAGTGGAGTCTTTCCACTGAGGCCGACCAGTAGGATCAGCTTGCTCTGGAGAGCATCTACTTCCCTGACGAGCCGTTCGAGCTTATCAAGCACTGGAAGGGAGGTGACGCGCGAGGACGTGGCAATGGCACCAGTCATGATTTCCCCTTGTCGGACCTGGAAGATTGGCAATGCGAGCCAATGCGGCTGGCAATCCAGCGATCTAATTCAGAGCGGCGAAAGCGCCAACTACCTCCAAGCTTGAAGCCCGGGATTTCTCCTTTCTGAGCAAGGCGATAGACCGTCCGTTTCCCGGCTTTGAGATATACAGCGACTTCGTCGAGCGTCAAGATTTCGCTCTCAGGATCGGTCATCGTCTCACCCCCTGCCATTTGCCGAACTTGAACTTTGTTTGCCAAAACTGTCCAATTTTCCCACATTGAGGCATAAGCGGCCAAGGAGTTGACTCGCAACCAATCCGTTTCAGGCATGTACCACTGGCTCCAGGAGCGGCGACAACCTGCCCGCTCCGTTGGCGCAATCCAGTGCTGGTGAACCTCCCCGGAAACCGTGAATGTCCACCTGCGATTCCTTTTTGATTTCTGCTCGCGTTCCCGTTCAGCCTCGTCTTGCAATCGGCGTGCTCATGTACGCTTGCCGCGCTTCGACGGAGAGCTACCGTGCGTATGAATCAGATGAAGCCCATCACGCATGGCACTGTCCTTAGAAGGCGTACCGTCCCCGCGTCCTGTCAACAGGTTCAGCATCAAGTTAAACGTCAGGGAGTCGATTTCTTTTGGCGGAATCGCAAGAGCGTGGGCAACATCAGATCTTGACGTTCCTTCATCGCGCAATGCCTTGAAAACCTTCTCCAGCACTTGAGACTTTTCATGCGTCATTGGCTCCGGTTCGTTTGTGCGGTAGCCGGCTTCTGCTAGTTGAATACACAACGTCCTGTAGATCCATGCGCTCGTCAGCCCAAGTGCGTGCATTCGGTAGTTCAACGCCGCAACCGACACTTTCCAGTGATGTTTCGCGCGTACCAGCCCAGGCAATGTCGCCACACGAGGCGCATAAGCCAGAACACTCTTGCGGGGCATGAGGAACGCCGAAGCAAACGCGTTTGCTTCGCGCTCCAGCTCGGGCCCTTGCGTCTGCCCATGTCGATGCAGGATCAGATGGCCCAGCTCATGTGCCGCATCGAACCGGCAGTGTTCAGCCGACTTATAGGTGTTCAAGAACATGAACGGCGTACCACCGTGCCACATAGAGAATGCGTCGACTTCTTTCGCGTCAATCGCGAGCGAGAACACGCGCACGCCCTTTGATTCCAGCAGGGCAATCATATTCCTAACCGGCAGCTCACCAAGCCCCCACTGCGAGCGCAGCGCCTCAGCCGCCGCCTCAGGGCCATAGGCCGTAGGGATCGATGGATATGGGATATCCTCCTCGAAATCTTCCAGACGCGCCGGGTCCGTCAGCGTACCGGGCTCCCGTCCGAGGTCGGGAAGATCGGGGGACGGCAGGTTGAAATTGCGCTCTAGCCACTCGTTGAGCATGAGCCCGATCGCGCCCGAACCCAGCGCGCTGTCACGCTGGCGCGCGCTCATCTTCGACATCGACCGGAAGCTCGCCACGCTACCCGACAGCTCGCTCGGATCGCCGGCGAAAAAGAACGCTTCGGGGAAGCCGAGCGCTGCCGCAATACGTTGCATATTGGACGGTTCCGGCTCCTGGTCTCCCTTTTCGTACGCGGACACCGACCGCTCGCTGACGCCAATGCGTTCAGCGACTTCCCGTTTGGTCATACCTCGTCGCCGCCGCGCGAGCGAGAATCGCTTTGAGTTGAACATCACTTACCTGATTGCGCTACTTACGGCTCACCGCCACGTCGACGTCCGGCGATTGGGGAATTGGCAACACCGCGGGATTACCGTCCAACTCAATCGCACCGAGCACAATGCGTTCGGACCACGAAGTCACGAAACGTTGTGTCGAGTCGTAACCGTTCGGGCGAGACAGTTCAAGATGGAGCTCGTCGCTTTTGAAATGATGCAGCAGTATCCACGTGTCGAGCGCGCGCTGCTCGTCCTCTACGGGCGGCAGGGTCTCAGGAAACAGATCCGCCGTCCGGTTGTCGTCCACCGCCTTGACGGTACGCGGACCTTTTTCGCTCTTGTTGGACGGCGTCCGGTCCTTGATGCCCGTTGCATCATCGCCCGACGCGACAGCGATTGCGACAGCAAGCGCCGGATTGACCACCAACTCGTAGTTGCCTTCGTCCTGCTTTTCCCAACCACGCGGAATGAGAAAATCCCGCAGGGCGGCAACCGTCTCATTGGTCAGTACGGAGTGACGATACAGCCTGGGATGGTGGGCCGTGAGACGCGCCCGGTACAGAATGGCCTGCAACACTGCGTCGATGAGCACCTGCCGGTCAAGCTGCAATTGCGCTAATCGGGTATCGACATCGGCTGGCTCGTGAAAGACGACAGTGGCAAACATGGGTATGCCCCAGAAGTTGACTTCCGGTTACTTTACCACAAATGTGGAAGAAAAATCGGAAGCCAGAAGCAGCGACTCGATGTCACGACACCAGACTGACGATCCCATTTCTTTTCAGCCCTATATCACGCGCCCGAGCACGCAGCAGACTGCTGCTCCGTCGCTGCGATTGCGCACCGGCGAACCCGCCTCAGGAGTCCGGTGATGCTCCCTACCCCACCCCTCGACTATCTGGTCGCATTCGTGATGTGCTTCGTCCTCGGCACGCTGTGGACGATGTGCGTCGGTTGCTACGCCAGTCACATCCGGCGGAAGGCGATGGCTAGCCATGCCTGATCGCAATCTGCCCTATCCCCCCTTTGACGATGACAACGAAGACGGATCGCTGCACGAACACATGCGCCTGCACGGTCATGAGCCTTCGCAGGAGTCGTCCCGCCCATTCGGGCAGGAGCTACCTCGCTACCGTCCGGATACGGGCGAAGTGATCTACGCCTGCCCTGCGTGCGAGTCGTTCCGCACGGAGCCTCGCCACATTGCGCGACGAATCGGCGGTGCAATAGGCGCCACTGCCGGCGGTACCAGCGCGGCCGCCGCAGCCCTGTCCGGCGCAGAGATAGGTGCCGCAGCTGGCACGCTCGGCGGCCCATTTGGCGTGCTGTGCGGCACCATCGCTGGCGCGATCATCGCGGGTCTGGCAGGTGCTGCAGCCGGCTGTGCGACCGGCGCGGCGCTCGGCGAAACCATTGATCAAAAGGTGCTCGACAACTGGCGCTGCCGCGCCTGCGGACACATCTTCTCGATCCGGCTGGACTGATCCAGCCTTCCGGATTTCTCTTTCCCGTTGTTCCCCTACTGCCCGGCCGCGTGCCGGGCTTTATGCACTTGTCTGGAGGTTTTATGCATCTCGTCAGCAACATGGCTTTTGTCGGCGATACCCCGTGGCATGGTCTTGGCAATCAGCTTTCCCGGAAACAACCTATCGAGGTCTGGGCTCGTCAGGCCGGCATGGACTGGACGATCGAATCGGCCGACGTCCGTTTCGTCGCCGGCACCATCAGCGGATCTGCCAACCATCTCGGCTCGATCCATGCGTTTCCCGAACAGCGCGTGCTGTACCGCTCGGATACGAAGGCTCCGCTGTCCGTCGTGTCGTCTCGCTACCAGGTCGTGCAGCCGCGCGAAATCCTGGAGTTCTATCGCGACCTCACCGAAGTCGGCGGCTTCGAGCTGGAGACGGCCGGAGTGCTCAAGGACGGCAGGAAGCTGTGGGCGCTCGCCCGTACCGGCCAGTCCGTCTCGCTCAAGGGACACGACGAGGTGAACGGCTACCTGCTGCTCGCCACCGCCTGCGACGGCACGCTCGCGACCACCGCCCAGTTCACGTCCGTTCGCGTCGTGTGCAACAACACACTCCAGATCGCCCTTGGCGATTCGGCCGGCGCGGTGAAGGTGCCGCACCGCTCGCAGTTCGACGCCCAAGCCGTCAAGCGACAACTCGGCATCGCGATTTCGTCGTGGGACGGTTTCATGGTGCGCATGAAGGCGCTGGCTGACCGCAAGGTAAACGACACGGCTGCCGAGGCGTTCTTCCGCCGCGTGCTGACGTATCCCGCCAGTTCCAGCGTACCGGTGCCAGCCACCAACGACAGCGCGATCAGGGCAGTGCAGTCGCTGTATGCCGGTCGCGGCAAAGGCGCCACGCTGGCTTCCGCATCCAGCACGGCATGGGGTCTGGTGAATTCGATCACCGAATACGTTGATCACCAGCGGCGGTCGCGCAGCGACGATCACCGGCGCGACGCCGCGTGGTTCGGTGCCGGTGCCGCGATCAAACAGCGCGCGTGGGACGAGGCAATGAAGTTGGTTGCCTGAACCCATGTCCATGACTTCATACGGCCCGGCCGGGATCTTACCCGCCGGGCCGTCCTGTTTCTGGAGGTTGCAAATGGCTTTGCCTGAATCGGCCGGGCGCGGCCGGCCTCGGCCTGCACTACGGCTTGTCGAGACGAAGTCCCTCTCCCGTGAAGATTGGTCATCGGTAAGAAAACATGGGATCGGCGGCTCCGACGCGGCGGCTGCCGTAGGGCTGTCGCCGTACATGAGCCCGCTCGAACTGTGGCTGATCAAGACCGGCCGCGATGCGAACCTGCCAAAGCCCGATCCGGGTGATACAACAGAGCCGGTGTACTGGGGCACGCTGCTCGAACCCATCGTTGCCGCTTCGTACACGAAACAGACCGGCAACCGCGTGCGACGGGTCAATGCGGTACTCCAGCATCCAACGGTGTCGTTCATGCTGGCTAACGTAGATCGGGAAGTCGTCGGCAACCGCGACGTGCAACTGCTCGAATGCAAGACGGCGGGCGAGTTCGGTGCACGGCTGTGGCGCGACGGTGTGCCCGAGTACGTGCAGTTGCAGGTTCAGCACCAGCTCGCGGTGACGGGCAAGTCGTCTGCCGACGTGGCCGTGCTGATCTGCGGTCAGAAGCTCGTGGTGCATCGAATCGAGCGTGACGACGGACTCATTGCCCGCTTGATCGAACTCGAAGCCGCGTTCTGGCGGCACGTCGAGACCGATACGCCGCCAGCCGCTGACGGCTCGGAATCGTCCGATCGTGCGTTGCGCTGCCTGTATCCGGGCGCAGGTGGCACAGTCGATTTCACAGACGACCGCCACCTGTCGTCCGTGTTCTCCGATCTTGTCGCCGTGCGCGCCGAGATCGAGGGCCGCCAATCCATCGAGGCGAAGCTCAAGCAGACGATCCAGCAGGCGATGGGCGAAGCCGGTCTGGCGCAATTCGAGACGGGGTCCGTTTCCTATAGGTGCAGCAAGGACGGCACCGGCATCGATCTGAAACGTCTACTGGCCGATCAACCCGAGCTTGCCATGCAATACGCCACCACGAAACCCGGCTCACGCCGGTTTCTCGTGAACACCTGAATCCCCGCTGTTCCTGCTGCACTCCTCCCCCGCTTCATTTCCCCTCTGTTTACGTATACAGGAGCAATCCATGTTGAAAGGCTTGAGCATCACTCCGCCCGTTATTGGGCGCATCAGTATCGGGAGAGTTGTCGAGAAGAACGGCAAACGACTGCCCGAGAAGGACGACCAGTTCACTCTCACGACCCAGATCCAGAACCGCGACGGCTGGCTGCTGCATCCGCTCAATGAGTCGCTGCGCAAAGCCACGACCGGCAAGCTGCGCTCGATCCCTGTACGGTTCCTGTTTAATGACCCCGACCTGAACCTGCGCGCCGAGTATTCGTGCTTCGACCGCGAGACCGGGCGGCCTGTTTGCGTCGGTAACGGCGAGACCTGTCGCCGTGCGGTTGATGCCGGCATCGAGGAACTGCCATGCCCATCGCCGGACGGCTGCGCGTTCGGCCAGGGCGGCGCCTGTAAGCCTTACGGCCGGCTGAACGTGTTGATCGGCGACGAGGACGGGGACGCGATGGGCTCGTTCATCTTCCGCACCACGTCGTACAACTCGATCCGCACGCTCGCCGCGCGACTGCACTACTTCGCTGCGGTATCGGGCAATCTGCTCGCCTGTCTGCCGCAGGAACTCAAGCTGCGCGGAAAATCCACCACGCAGAGCTATCGCTCGACGATTTACTACGTCGATCTCGGTATCCGCTCTGGCAGCACGCTCGAAGCGGCGATCACCGAGGCGCGCGAACTCGATGCGCGGCGCCGGGCGGCCGGGTTCGATCAGGCTGCGCTCGACGCCGCCGCACGGGCCGGGTTTGCTAACGGCGCGTTCGAGGACAGTATCGAGGACGGCGCGACAGTCACGGACGAGTTCTATCCGGCTCAGTCCGGTGATGGCGAGGGTCACGGTGACGGTCACGAAGATACTCGTGCGACTGCCGTGCCCAGCCTGAAGGCGCGACTGGATCAGCATGCAGCGCTGCTCGGCGGGAACGCCGCATGATCCGTCGCCCGGCACTCGGTTTGGCCGTCGCTGCAACCGGCACGGCGGTCTGCATGTCGGTGCTAGCCGGCTGGCAGCGTGGCGGGTGGCTGTCGGAACGTCTCGTGTGGGTCGCGGTGAGCGTCGTGCTGGTCGGCGGCGCTCATTTGCTGCCCGCACTATACCGTCCTGCGCCGCTCGCGGTGCGCAGCATCGGCGCGCTGTTGTGGCTCGGCTGCATGGCCGCAGCATCGTGGGGACATGCGACGTTCTTCCTGCTTTCGCAGTCCCATGCGGGTGAAGTCCGGGCATCGGCCGTTCCGGTCGTCAGCGTTCCGGCCCACCGGACACTGACGGCCGTGATGGCAGATCGAGCATCGGTTGCAGCCGAGCTGGCTGTAGCCGACGTGCGCCACTGCATCCATGACTGTCCGGCGGTGCGGATACGGCGAACATCGCTCGCCGCCCGGCTCGATGCGCTGGATGCGGAAGCGACTGATGTGCGGCGGTATCAGGTCATCGAGGACGGTAACGCCGCGCACCGTGACTCTGTCCGTGACGATCCGGTCGCGGTGCGGCTTGCGGTGCTCCGTGGCGTCGCGAACGCGAGACTCGACCTGTTCACTGGTCTCACGTTCGCGGCCGTGCTCGAAGGCACGGCCTGTCTGCTCTGGTGGATCGCGTTACTGCCGCAAGGCGCTTCACCAGTCGCGGATCGTCACGAAGCCGAAACGGCGGTCACGGCCGATACACCTGCCGTCACGATCTGCACCGCTGCCACGACACCCAGCGTCACTGACTCCGAAACCGAAGTCACGAAACTGAGCCGCGACATCAAGGCCGGCATCGTGAAACCCACCGTCGCCGGTATCCGCCGGCACCTCGGCTGCTCGCAGGCCAAGGCCGCGGCGCTGCGCAAGCTGGTCATCGACCCGGCGGCATAAGCCGGGCGCCCCCCGCGCCCGATTTCGCCTTCCATCACTCCCCGCGATCACGCATCCGGCTCCGCCGGAGGCCCGTGCTCGTCCTTTTTCAGGAGATTCCATGGATCACACCACACGTCTCAAACCCCTGTTCCATCCGGGGCGACTCCTCATTACGCCTGAGGCACACCACACCTTGCGGCTGAACAGCATACCGGTCATCAGCGTCATACTGCGTCACATCGCCGGCGACTGGGGCATCGTCTCCGACGACGACAAACGCCAGAACGACCTGTCAATCGACGCCCGCCTGCGCCTGCTGTCGGTCTATCGTTTGCCGGATGATTCCCGCCTGATCGTAGTCACGGAGTGGGACCGATCCAGCACTACCCTCGAACTGCTCGGGCAGACCTCTGCAGTCAGCGGTACGGGCTATCCGCAATGGCCCATCACCAACTTCGCACCGAAGGGGCGCACATGAGCAACCGCCCACGCTTCCGTATGGGCCAGCCCGTCATCACCTCAGCAGCTCAATCCATGCTGAAACACGCCGGGCTTTCGCCGACCGTCCTGCTGGAACGACATCTCTGCGGGGACTGGGGTGAGCTGGACCTTGTTGACATCGCCAAAAACGAGTTGGCGCTGCTGACTCGCAGGCGCCTGCTTTCGAGCTACGCGATACCGGGCGGCGACAAGGTCTGGATCATCACCGAAGCCGACCGATCGCTCACGACGATCCTCGTACCGGAAGACTACCGATGCCCGCCCTGATCCAGAGGCTGCACCAGGCGCTGCATCCAAGGCAGCGGCTGGCCCTTGCCGGAGCCCATCAGCCGCTCTTTAGCCAGCAGGGCGACTGGGATGCCGGAGTCCCCTGCACTGCGTGGCGATGGCACTCGCGTTGCTCGGAAGGCTGTCCGATCCCGTCGATGTGCGCGGCTGCGCGATCAGCCCCGTCGCCCACTTCTGGGATCGGGCATGGTCGCACTACCTGCATGGCCTAACGCCTTCCGGGCTCACGAGCTTTGGTTGGAAACCTATGACCGACGTGCTGCCTGCTCAGGTCGAAGGCTCAGCCAACGAACTCCTGCGTTTCTGCGGCCAGGGACTGGCGGCGTGCAATGCGCGACTGGAATTTGGGAAGTCACCATGCCTCGTATATCAAGGCCGAAGCGACCGTGCAAGCTGTCGCGGACAGCGCGGTGTCGATTCGCCGGCTGGAAGCCGGTATTAGCGGAGTCGGCTGCGCTTGATTTCGCGCGGCGTCGCCGCGTTGGCCCGACGTTCGCCGGTCGGCGCGAGCGATACCTCGTTCAGCGGCTCAAACAGCCCCGCGAGGGTGATGTGTAGCGCGTGGCAGATATTTGCGAGCGTCTCGATCGAGGGATTCGCAATGCCCCGCTCTATGGCCGAGATGTAAGTCCGATCGACAAGAGCCTCGAAAGCTAGCGTTTCCTGCGACTTATCGACTTCGTGCCGGCGTTGCTTGATGCGCCGGCCGAGCGCCACCGAGATCGGTGCGGGTGAGCGGGTAGCGGATTCAGAGCGTCGGGCAGTCATGCCCGGCAGGATGCCCGTGCGACGACTAATTAACGACGTTGTAAACTCGACGATAATAGTCGTGTTTACTCTTCATAAACCCCAGCAGCCGCCGTTATACGTGAGGACTAGCCAGCATGAAGCAGGTATTTTTAAGCACAGCGTTGTCGAGTAAACACGACAATCTCTGTTCCCAGAGAGGGCATAACGCGAACCGTTGATCCACGCTAACGATGATTTCCGGCATTTCCCGATTTGGGGAAATCAACCTCGCCGGACCAAGAACCATAACCGTTTGGACAGGTTCGGGATGGCAACGCATTGCTACCCCAACGCCTGATCTCCCGTTTCAACCACCTCTTGCATAACCATGAAACAACGAAAATCCATACGTCTGGTACTCCTGCCGCTGGCCTTCGCTTCCGTGCTGCTGTCCGGCTGCAGCGACAAGGTGCTCGACTTCCGCAACGCTCAGATCAACAACGGCAAGGTATATGCGGGCGACTCGAATACACCATTCTCGGGGAAGGTCACCAATGTACCGGCGGGAACCATTTTGGGTTCCCAGCCGGGTTACGGGAAATTGCTGAACACCGTGAACGCTGCGCGCCCCAACACGACGCTCGGCGACATGGGTATGTCCTCGATGTGCGACGCGCAAGCGCGCGACGGCTTGCTGAGTGGCAAGGTCGCATGCAAGGCGGCGCAATCGGACACGACCCGCATCGAGGCGAATTTCGCGGACGGCGTACTTGACGGATCATTCACCGTACACGACCAGACCGGCAACAACACGTTTGTCGAGCTTTCCTTCAAGCAGGGAATGCCTGACGGCAAGATGAAAATATACAGCCCAGCCACCGGAAAACTGGCTCACACGGCAACGTGGGACGCTGGCGTGATCAACGGCGAGGAAGAAGCCTTCGACGAAACGACTGGTAACCGCATCCTTCACGCAACGCTCGTGAACGGCAAATACGACGGCGAATTCACCCGATACGCGCCGGACGGAAAGCAGGTGATCTATAAGGCAGATTTCGTACAAGGCCAGCACGAAGGTAACGAAGAGGCTTTCGATCCGCAAACCGGGAAGATGACGGGACAAGCTCACTATGCCAACGGAAAGCTGGATGGTGTGGTACGACACTGGAATCCCGACGGCTCGCTACTCGACGAGAAGACCTACGAAAACGGTGTCGACGTCGCTGCTGCGAAGGCTGCCTCGGACGCTGCCGCAACTGCCGATGAAAAACGTCAGCACGAGCCCCAGGATATCGAGGCATGCGTGAACAAACGGCGCGAGGAAGTCACTCAGAAGAACGGTGGCTTCGCGCCGCCTGCCGCCGAGATGACCTGGCGTGAAGACTGCACGCGCGAAATCGATGCAGCCATCATCGATACCGCGAGGAACGTCTCTCCACAACCGACAACAACGAATCCCGTGTCGGTCAACCAGTAGAAACATGGCGGTCAAGGTCAACGTCGCGATCTCGCAACTGTCTCGCAGAGACAGTTGCGGCTTCGTCTCTCAATTTTTTTTGGTTCATCCGAGCGGAAATAGTTTGGACGGCGACCTTAGATACCTCGATCAGTCGTAACGGATCGTCGCGTGGCTGGCTGCTCACCAGCCACGCCTTTGTATTACGGTACCCGAAAGCCCCCGCATCAATCTCGTCCCATCATTGCTTCAGTCGATATATCCGGAAGGTAAGAAATTACTGCGCCCGATACTTCCATGCCGGATATCGGGCTTCGTGTTGTTCGTGAAACTGGTGTCCCGCATCGTCTTCGATGACAGGTCTGTACTTCGTCATCCCTGTCTCATGAGGCTGATGATCTAGAGGTGGAAATGCCATTGATTCTCTAAACCTATTAAAGACAGTAAACCTATAGGACTTTCTACCGAAATTCACCAGCGGATGCAGCGTGGCGAAACGTGCTGATTTTCGTCGCGGGGACGGCGGGTTTCTTGCTGCCGGGCGAGGATAATGCGCTACGAATTAGGTTTTTGAACACGATGTGATCCGGCGAACGAACAGCGACAAGACTGCCTCTGGAAAACTTCGCAATGCGCCTCTGACGGGAGGGACGCTCGGCGGCCGAAAGGCCATGCCAGGCGGGCAGGTCACACATTTCGTAGAGCGTTTTCTTCGCATTCGCCCCATCGTCACCCAGTGCGTTCAAGGCATTTTTTATCGGCTGGACAAATCGGATGAACTGCGACCGCGCTCGCCGTCGATCACCCAATAGCCAAGGCGCACCACCCTATCGCCACGCGCCCCAGCGCCGTGCCACAGCCAAGCATTAGCTCTGTTTTTTATATTGGCCATCGAAAAACCATCACGGCCGACGACACACAAGTAGGACATTTCACGGTCGGGCCCTGAAGTCCCTAACTCGCTTGTACTGTGAATCCCCTGCTGACGCCCCAATTGGTCGACGGTGAAAAGCGAGGAATCGCCCAGCAGTTGTGCAGACCGCCGAAGGCAGATTTTCTGAGGAGGTATATAGAGAGAGAGCGTCTGGCCAACCAACGACGACCAGAGCTGTGGTAATTTCCTCTTGCTAATAAGAGAACCAGAGTCTTGGGCAAGGACCGTCAGACTCTGCGTTCCCGTGGACCACGGGTGACGACGACAGTCTTGGGGAAGTGCATGCAGATTGAGCAAGACAAGAACGACTACGAGCTGCTCGCAGGGGAAGTGCTGGATCAATTCGAGAAGATCGCAGATTCGGCGAAAGCAAGGCTGGGTGAGCGACGGGAACTGGGGGCCACCGCCTTCGCGAACGTCAATACCATGACCTCGGCTGCGGCGATGCAGCGTCTCGACCACATCAACCAGGCCAATCGCGAGAGCGACCATATTCTAGCTGCCGAGCCTGCCATTGCCCGTGTCGTAACGCGCGAGGTGGACGGAACGCCGTCGACATATTACATCTGCCGGACGACGCCGGTGCCGGGCATTCCCAATCTGGCCAGTTATCGCGCGCCAGTCGGGCGGCTCGCTTCACTGCCAGTCGGCACGGAATTCGAGCTCCCGAACGGGAAGCTGGTTGAAGTCGTCGAGCGCGCGCAATTCACGCCGATCTTTCCTCAGGAACGGTGGGACTCCCTCAACACAGTCATCGACTCCGAGCAAGGCGGACTACGTTCGATCGAATCGCTCAGGGCGCTCTTGGAGCGGATCGGCGGCGATTCCTTCACGGAGGACATTCTCGCCCAAATCCTCTCAGATGACAGTGCACGAAAGAACGTTGTGGAAGGTGTTCGGCGCAGCATCATCACGAAGATGGGC
The DNA here is from genome assembly GCF_003857805.1 of Burkholderia sp. Bp9099. Classification (NCBI taxonomy): domain Bacteria; kingdom Pseudomonadati; phylum Pseudomonadota; class Betaproteobacteria; order Burkholderiales; family Burkholderiaceae; genus Burkholderia; species Burkholderia sp. Bp9099. Next base: position 160,578 of record NZ_QTPU01000005.1, on the reverse strand, counting down.
TTGAGGGATCAGCCGGTACTCGACCGATATCAGGACGAGATCTTCCGCCTTCCGCTGGACAAGCGACTACTCATTCTCGGCCCGCCCGGCACAGGAAAGACCACGACGCTTGTCCGCCGTCTGGGACAAAAACTCGATCTCGCCTGGCTCGAAGAGGGCGAACGGGAACTCGTGGAAAGCTTCCTAGCGACACAAGGACGGCCGCACGCGACTAGCTGGATGATGTTCACGCCGACCGAACTGCTGAAGCAATATCTGAAGGAAGCCTTCGCGCGCGAAGGCGTGCCGGCATCGGATCTGCGTATCCGCACGTGGCACGACTATCGGCGGGAACTCGCGAGAAGCGAGTTCGGTATCTTGAGGACGGCTGCGGGTAGCGGCTCATTTGTGCTCAAGGAAGACGTGCGGAGTCTGGGGTGCGACGCGCTGGAGCGGCCGACCGATTGGTACGATGATTTTTACGCTTGGCTGCTCGACACCTGCATGCAAGAGCTTCGCGTCGCCGCCGCGCTTCTCGAAGCCGACGGCTCGTCCGAGGCGCATGCGCTCGGCGGACGCTTGGTCCGCGGTCTCGCCGGCGTGCGCGATGGCGCACTGGATTCGATCTTCTCCGCGCTCGCGACGGAGCTTCCCAGCGTCGAAGCGCTCGTCAGCCGCTTGAAAAGCGAGTCGGATGCGAAGATCAGGGGAAACCTGAATCTCCAACTGAACCGTGACAGAGCGTTCGTGAACGAACTGGCGCGTTTCATCGACGACCTGAACCGTCAAACGCCCGAAAACGACGAAGCCGACGAAACAGAAGTCGACGAAGACGACGATCGGTCCGCACCGCGAACAGGCGTGACCGCCGCCGTCAATGCGTACATGCAGGCGGTTCGCGCTCAGGCGCGTGCGGCAGCGGCCAAGCGCACGCTCAGCAAGACCTCGCGCAACGGCAAGATCATTGCGTGGTTAGACGGTCGGGGACTTTCGGACGAGGACAAGCGCACGGTGGGCGACAGTCTGCTCTTGCTGGCCAATGCACGCAGGTTCATCAATCCGGTGAAGCGATTCTTAGATGGAATTCCGAAGCAGTACCGCGAGTTCAGAAAGCGGCGTCAGGAAACCAACACCTGGTATCTCGCTCAAGGCTTCGAGGCGCGCGACATACATCCGCTCGAACTGGACGTGGTGTTGCTAGCCGTTCTGCGCACTGCCAGCGAATTGCTGAGAAAGCCGGGCGTGTTGAGCAGTATCGACCGGGCGCCATGGTCGTCGCTCCAGCCATTCTTCGGCATCTTCAACAACCAGATTCTTGTTGATGAAGCGACTGACTTTTCTCCGCTGCAGCTGGCCTGCATGGGCGCGCTGGCCCACCCGCGCCTGCGCTCGTTCTTCGCGTGCGGCGACTTCAACCAACGGCTAACGACTTGGGGTGCGCGTTCCCGTAACGAGCTCGACTGGGTTTTCCGCGACTTCGACATCCGGCAAATCGACGTCTCATACCGGCAGACCCGGCAGCTCAACGAACTGGCGCGCGCGATCATCCATGCGACAGGTGGCGACGATCTGCGGACCCAACTGCCTGCGCACGTCGATAACACTGGCGTCGCGCCGGTGCTGCTGGAAGACGCTGACGAGCAGTCGACGGTGGACTGGCTGTCGCGTCGCATCCGCGAAATCGAGCGATTCGTCGGGCAATTGCCTTCGACGGCGATCTTCGTTAAGAGCGAAGCCGACGTCGAGCCGCTGGCCAAATTACTCAACGCGGCGCTCGTCGAGCACAACATTCAGGTCGATGCGTCCCGCGAGGGTCAGGCTGTCGGGCAACAGAATAATGTTCGGGTATTCGACATTCAGCACATCAAGGGCCTCGAGTTTGAAGCGGTGTTCTTCGTGGCCGTGGATCAGCTCGCCGCACAGCGCCCCGAACTGTTCGACAAGTTTCTGTATGTTGGCACCACGCGCGCCGCGACGTATCTCGGCGTCGCTTGCGAAGGCTCCCTTCCGGCGCCGCTCGACTCGCTACGAGAACACTTCGCCGGAGACTGGGAGGACGCGGCACTAAACGAAGCGAACGCCTGAACGCATCGGAAATAGCTGCCAGCTCGGCTACACGGTGCGAAAAGGCTGGCTACGGCATCTCACTGAGCGTCACTCGATGTCCGCGATCACTGGTATGTTCGTCGCGCCGAATTGGCCGGTTCAATATCGAAATGTGCCCCGTTGCAGTCGCCAGGATGAAGCCGGGACGAGAAGCCCTGTCTCGTCCCGCGAAGCCGCGATGAGCGATCTGCTGCCCGAGGAGGTTACGCCGGCTAGCCTGCCCGCGACTTCGGTGGCCGGCCCGCCTTGCTCGTGCGCTTGCCGCCGGGCGTAAAGGGTCCCCACGCTCGCGTACCCGCCGTGATCTTCAGGCACAGCGCCTGATCCTTCTTGGCGAGGTAGTCGATCACCTTCGTCTCGAAGATCTTGAACTTCTCCGAATCTTTGTCGATGTGGATCATTCCGGTGCCGACATTCTTGTGTTCATCGTAGTTTCCGCAGTGGCTGTATCCGCCAACCTGAGGCACGACATTACGCCACTGAGCGTCGATCAGGTCCGACCACTTCCACGCGTCCTGCACGAGCGAGCCGTCGAACATAAAAACCCAATGGAAATGATGGCCCTTCCTTTGGGTCCATTCGAGCTTCCAGATTCCGCCGACGAGATCGGTTCGGATGTCTCTGAGCGCCCGCAGACGGTTCACGAACAGCGCGTGATGCTCTTTCGCTTGCTCGATTGACACCGCGCCCGCAAACTCTATGCGGTAGTACAGATCCATACGAATCACGAAGATGCGGCGACGCTTACGAAAGCACCGATGAACGTAGCGCATCATCGCATCAAAACGCTGCTTCGCCTGTGACCTGCTCCACTTTTCGAGCTGATCGAGTTGCCGCGCCTTGGCTTCAGCGCGGATCATGTAGATCAGTTCGTTGAACGATTGCCACAGAAACTTCTTTCCGTCCGGCGTGCGCTTCGCCGGATGAGGCTTGAAGTAATGCGGACCGTACTTCCCGAGCGCATGCCGGTCGCACACGTCGAAGAAAAGCTGCACCTTGGAAGGCACGCGATAATGTTCAAGCGTCCCTTCCTGATCCGGGTGCAACACCTTTCCCATCAGCAGGCTCACGTCGAAATAGAGCTGGCCCAGCGGATATTCGGTTAACTCAATGATTTGGCCGTACGCGTTTTTCTCGCAGCCGAACCCCGGGTCTTCCGATTCGAGAATCGCCGTCATCGCGCGATCGATGTGTGTAACGCGAGCACTGGCCCACGGCCACATCGGCACGATGTCTTTTCCATCGGCGTGCATTTCCCGGTCAATCTGCTTGATCAGCGTCTGCGTCTCCAACACAGCGGGCGTCAAGGCAGCCGCGCGGCGCAGGTGATCCTTATCGAAGCGAACATACTTCGCGTCCGGAGCGATATCAGGCGAACTGGCCAGTTGGTTCAAATCTTGTACAAGCTTGTCCACGTGAGTCTCCTCACGCGCTAGCGCCAACGAAGCGGGCACGGTACAGGCGCGCGAAGTGCGCTGCCGTTACCTGACCGCATTCGAGGAATCGGCGGATCGCCGCCTGCGTCGGTTTCAACCGACCTGCGACGACCTCGGCGCGGATCTCGTCGAGCACGTGATCGTCTTCCATCTTGGCGTGAGCTTGCGCCGCAATCGCGATTTGGAGCGGATTGCTCACCAGACTCACCGACTCGCCAGGCTCGATGATCGTGGCATCGGAAGCAAGACCCGGTGCGACAGGCTCGCCACTCGCCGTCCGCGGACAGACGCGGACAACCAGCAGCCAACTCATAATGGCGGCGCCTTCGAGCACGACGGCAAACATTGCTGCCTGAACCAACTCCACTCGCGATTCAGTCATGCCGATCCACGATGCGATCTGCGACGCGACCGGATCGGCCCGCAGGCTCGCGCGCAATGCGTCGTCACGTTCAGCTTTCGCGACAAGGCGATCTTCTTCGGATTCGCGCCGCTTCACCTCGGCCGTCTCGGCATCGAGCGCTGCCAGTTGCGCACCCAGCGTTGCCTTGCGAACGGCGATGCTCGGACAACGCCCCGTGCAGCTGTGTGCATCGACACGCGCCAGATCGGCAACGAGCTGAACTCGCTCTTCCGCGATATCCGCGAGACTGCGCCCGCGCGGCATATCAACGCGGCGCGTGGGTTCAGCAACTGGCACCGAGGCCACACGATGGTCGCCAGATGCGCGTTGCGCCTCGACGAAGAACGTCATCTGACCGATCATCACGGCCGCGACGGCGACGATCCAGAGGGCACCGCAGGCAATGCGACCCGACGCCGAGAACGCGCGCCAATACATCGTGATCAGATGCACGTAGAGCACGGCTACACAGACCAACGCCACGATCATCGTCCGCTGCACCGGCGTCGCGCCGCGCAGCCAACCGGCATAGGCGGCAATGCCGAGCGACACGGCGGTCGCCAGGGATGCAACCGTGATTGCAGCGATCACTCGAATCAGAGTGAACCGGAAACTGGCCCCGGTATCGACGGACATAGTCTTGGCCGGGCGGTCGCCCGACATACTGCAAGCGTTCATTTTTTTCCTTTTCGCGCCGTCTGACGCAAAACTGCATGTGTTCAGGGCGCACTGGCCCACACGCGGGCCGAAAGGCGGCATCGCATGAGACGCAGGCGCGAAGGCAAATGGAGGGCACATGCTCGTGGGTATATCCCACGGGCTGCTGGTAGCGTTTACTGTTACGTCACCACATCGAAGTGACTCTGGTTCAGTTCGAGCACGATTTCGAGACCAGCCTGGCGTTCACGCACGATTTCGCTTTCGATAAGCAGCGCAAGAGCGTGTCTTACGCGCGCACGGGTCAGGCCGAAGCGCGGGGCTTGGGCGTTCAGCCGGGGCAGGCTAATTTCGAACGGGGTCGCGCCGGACTGCCGCAATGCATCGGTAACGTAACCCTGCAGCGCGCGGTACAGAGTCGCGGCATCCCGCTCCGCCTCGATCGGCTCGCGCGTCGCCGCGAGGGTGCGCCCCATCTGGTCAATTAGAAACCGGCCGACCGTGATCGCATCCCGCATCGTGCCGGCCGACAGCGACCACACCTCACCGCGCCACAGGTGCAACAAACCAGCGATCACGTAGAACGTCTGACGCACTCGCATCATGAGGAACGCATCCATGACCAGAAGCTGACGCCGGGCGAAGCGCTGGTTGCGCCATTCATTGCACTCGGCCTCCACGATCGCGGCGACATCCGGCGGCACCGTGATCCGCAGCGGCGCGAAATCGGACAACAGATCGCGCACCGATGTCGCGCCCATCGCCCGAACCTGTGCGTCGAACGCCGCGAGGCAGTCCGGGTCGGACGGCTTCTGCGGCACACCGCGATCCTGCTGCGGCAGATCGGCCAGGATCAGGAAGTTCGCCAGCGCCGCTGCACCGTCAGCGCCCGCTGCGGCCACGTCGCGCATGAACACTTCAGGCGTCGTCGCCGCGAAGATGCCGAGCTGCACCCGGCCGGGCGCGTGCGCAGACAGCAACCGGCCGCTGCCAGCCCCGGCCATCGCTTCCCCATGCCGGATCAGCGCCTTGATCGCCGACGCACCGGAGTAAAGCGCGCTGGCGACCGGCCACTGCGCCGTGATCGCCTTATGTACGGCGGACACGGCGACGTTCAGAAAAGCGAGCTTCGGCTTGGCAGGTTGCACTGCACGGGCGTCCTCTACCAGCAGTGCCTGGCTTTCAGCGCTGAGGTGCGCCACTTCTTCGTCGGCCCCCTGAAGCAGCACGATCTGGCTTTCGACTGCCGCGACCTTGAGCGACCAGACACGGTAGTCGGCCTCGAAGCTCGACGGCGGCGTCGCCAGGAGCGCGTTCAGAGCCTTGCGCAAGGCCTTTGCCGTGTCGGGATCACCTTCCAGCTCGACCTGCGTAGCTGAGAATTGCAGCTCTTCCTTGCGCTGATTCCACGCGATCAATTGAGTCTGGTGATCCGGGTAGTCCGCCGCTTTCGGCTCGCGGGCTTCGAGTTCGCGGCGTTGCGCGAGCCGCGCGTGCAGACGAACCATCTTGCGCGCTGCAAGCTTGATCTCGGCGTCGATCTGCTTGCGCTGTTCGAGACGCGACTGAACTGCCGCGTTAAACATCGCCCGCTTTTCGATTACGACGGGAGCGGTTTCGATCTCGATCGCCGTCAGATCCGCAGCCATGGCCTGCGTCAGGATCGGCCCGGTGGCGGCCGGCCCGATCAGCATGCAGTTCAGCGTAAGCGGAATGGGGTTACCGCCCGCGTCTTCGATATGGCGTGCGCCCTGGTTCGCGACGCCGAGCTTGAAGAACATCAGCGCGATGGCCTGAGCCACAGTCAGTTGATACTTATTGCACTGCGCCAGCACAACGTCGCTCAGCTCCGGGCCGAGATCGTTGAGCACCGTCGTGGCGCTCAACCAGGCCTGAGTCAACACGGTGGGCTGGGCGGACATGCCGGAGTTAGTGAGATTCAGCATGACCGGCCCCTCACTGGCACGCGCGCGACGTGATCCAGGCATCGAGCTCGGACTCGCGCCAGCCAATCGAGTGGGCACCCAAGCGGATGGGTTTCGGGAAGGTCGGATCGAAATATTTGCTCGCCGGATTGATCTTGTTGTACGCGGAGCTACGCGAGACGCCCGTCTTTTCGGTCATCTTCTTCATGCGCAGCACGCTGTCGAGAAACTGGCTGGTTCGGTTCATCGAAAACCTCGTTCAATTGGAGTTCACTGGATTTCATTGGGCCCAATGACCGAGATTTCGCCATGCCTTCCCTGACGGAAATAGGCCGTTTACGTGCAAATGGGGGGTAGAATTTTTGCTCTTACAAAAACCGGAATCGGGGCATCGGCCTCGCCCCTCGCCCTCGCCCCCTCAGTCAATGCAGAACAACAGCAAAGATCGCCCGCTCCGTCACAAACTGGACATTCGAGCATTCCACGACATCACACTAAGGAACCTGTGGGCGTGCTACCTCAAATTCGCTCCCGATGCGACGGAAGAGCAGTTCGTCGCTGAGATACTTAACAAGGTTAATGCGCACGATCACCCCGGCATCGACGAGCCTCTAGGGATACTGAAAGCGGTCTCGTCGGAGGATGACTTGGAGAAAGGCGACGACTGGATAGCGACATCGCCAATAGGAACCATCATCGTGTCATGTGCGTATGTTCTTAGGGCTTCTCGCGCGCACAAACATGGCAACACCGAAATAGCCTGGTCCTATATGGCAGATGCCCGGTTCTGGTGCGGAGCTGCCATCGCTGATAAAGGGATCGGAGAGGTTATTGAACAAACGCGCGCAGACAGTGGCAGTGAAGCGGCAAGACACGCCAATAGTGGACGTCAACGTGCCTACAGCATCCATCGGCGCATGGCGTGGCGCCTTGCACGGAGGAAACGCCCACCTCAGCGTGGCTGGCCATCCCTCCCACATGCAGCCAAAATTATTCGAGGGCCGTTCCTTGAATTTCTCGACGGAGTCGTAACTGCGAATGCAAGACGAGCCCAGAGAAACGAGTCGCTACCCAAAAAGCAGGCTAAAAAGCTCGTTGTGGTCCCGAAGACAGCGAACATCGAAGGCCAGCTTGAGAAATGGCTCAAGGAAATGCCGGATCGTGATCAGATCTTCCCTCCGGCAAAGACCGGCCGCCCCAAAAAGGCAGAAGAGCCAAGCAGCGCGTAATCCTCATCGACCGAGCGTTGTGACGCAGTGAAGCCCGATGCGCATAGCCAACGCTTGCGACAAGCATGATGAAACACGGGTTGGAAAGTCCAACGGAAGCCAACCCGAATTTCCGTATAGTTTCCGTACAGAAGGAGAAAAGAGAAGCGAGAAACCGCTGAGAGCCTTGATAGGCTTGGCGCGCCCGGCTGGGATCGAACCAGCAACCCCTGCCTTCGGAGGGCAGTACTCTATCCATTGAGCTACGGGCGCATATGACAGTGACGACAGCGAAACGACCCCAATAAACCGGCCGCCCACCATTGACAAGACCGCAAGGATACCCGGTTTCCCAAAACGCGTCCACCTTGCCCGCCGAAACCCCGTCAGGCCCGCAATTCGTGCGGGTAAACACGCGCCTTCGCGCCGCTCGCCGTGATGTAAACGTTCCGTCTATAATCGTCCGGACTCATTGGATCGCCAGCCATTTTGCCGTTGCACCGCGCTCACAATTCCTAATCACGGAGACGAGGCAAGCATGAGCGAAGCACCCCACGAATCTCCCGTCAAAACCCCCGGGCAGCTGATTGCCGTCGTCATCGCCTCATTCGCGATTCCGATCGCCCTGATCGTCCTGTTTGCCACTTATGCCAACCATGCGTTCCGTTCGGGCGCGGGCACGGATGCGCTATCCGACGAACAGGTCGCCGCGCGGATCGCACCGCTCGCGAAAGTCGACGTGAAGGACGCCAATGCGCCCCGCACGTACAAGACCGGCGAGGAAGTCTACAAGGCCGTGTGCGTGACCTGTCACGGCACGGGCGCCGCCGGCGCGCCGAAGTTCGGCAACAAGGACGACTGGGCACCGCGCATCTCGCAGGGCTTCGACACGCTGCTGAAAACGGCGCTGTCGGGCAAGGGCGCGATGCCGCCGCGCGGCGGCACGAGCCCCGACGACGTCAGCGACTATGAAATCGCGCGTGCGATCGTCTACATGGCGAACAACGACGGCGCGAACTTCCCCGAACCGGCTGCCCCGGCCGCCAATGCGGCACCGGCGGCGAGCGGCGCGGCGGGTGCGGCAGGCGCTTCGGGCGCCGATGCATCGAACGCGCAGGCCGCCGCTGCAATGGCCGCGATCGCCGCGATTCCGAAGGCCGGCGAAAAGCCCGCGGCCGCGCCGACCAGCGCCGACGCCGCCTCCGCCGGCAAGGCGCTGTACACGCAGGTCTGCCAGGCGTGCCACGCGGCCGGCGTGCTCGGCGCGCCGAAGTTCGGCAGCAAGGAAGACTGGGCGCCGCGCCTGAAGGACTCGATGGATACCGTCTACAACTACGCGCTGCACGGCAAGGGCGCGATGCCGCCGAAGGGCGGGTCGAGCGCGTCCGACGCCGACGTGAAGGCGGCCGTCGACTACATGGTCAACGCGTCGAAGTAACGCCTGCCGGCCAGAAAAAACCCCCGCGGCGCACACGCATCGCGGGGGTTTCGTTTATCCGGATCGCCGGGGCGTCCGTGCGCCGAAGCGCGCCGCCTCACTTCTGCAACAGCGCCTTCAGGCTCGCGAGCCGGTCCTTCGGCGTCATCGGCGCTTCCTCCGGCGTCGGCGGCGGCGCTTCGTCGAGCCCCATCTCGGGAATGAAGCGCGACGGCTCGCACACGACCGTCTCGCGCGCCCGCTTGCGCTTCTTGCACCAGTTCAGGTGCAGGCTGCGCTGCGCGCGCGTGATCGCGACGTACATCAGCCGGCGCTCCTCCTCGATCCGCTCGTTGTCGATCGGGCCGTCGTCCTCGCTGCCGCCGCGGTGCGGCATGATGCCCTCCTCGACGCCGACCAGGAACACGTGCGGATACTCGAGCCCCTTCGACGCATGGACGGTCGACAGCCGCACGGCATCCGGATCCTCGTCCTTGCCTTCGAGCATCGACATCAGCGCGACGGTCTGGATCAGGCCGAGCAGGTTCTTGCCGGTGTCCGCAAGCCCGTCCGCGTTGTGGAAGCCGTCGGCCTCGCCGTCGACGGCTTCGGTCTCGGGCTTGGTGCCCTTGCGCTTCAGCCATTCGAGGAATTCGAGCACGTTCTGCCACTTCGACTGCGCCTGCCGCTCGTCGAACGCGTCGTACAGGTAGGCCTCGTAGTGAATGGCCTCCATCATGTCGTCGAGCACGACGGTCGCGGGCTCCTTGTCCGCGCGATCGGTCAGGCGCTGGATGAAGTCGCAGAACATCCTGAGCGGCTCGACCTGCCGCGCGGACAGCCGCGCCTCGATCCCGCCCATGTACACGGCCTCGAACAGCGACACCTTCGCCTGGCCCGCGAACGAGCCGAGCGCCTCGAGCGTCGTGTTGCCGATGCCGCGGCGCGGCGTCGTGACCGCGCGGATGAACGCGGGATCGTCGTCGGCGTTCGCGATCAGCCGCAGGTACGCGCACAGGTCCTTGATCTCGGCCTTGTCGAAGAACGACTGGCCGCCCGACAGCACGTATGGAATCCGCTCGCGCCGCAGCACCTGCTCGAAGATTCGCGCCTGGAAGTTGCCGCGATACAGGATCGCGTAGTCGCGGAACTGCGCGCGCCGCTCGAACTTGTGCGCGGACAGCCGGAACACGACCGATTCGGCCTCATGCTCCTCGTCGTTGCACGGCGTGACGGTGATCGAGTCGCCCATCCCGTGCTCGGACCACAGCTTCTTCTCGAACAGCTTCGGGTTGTTCGCGATCACGTTGTTGGCAGCGGTCAGGATCCGCACCGTCGACCGGTAGTTCTGCTCGAGCTTGATCACGTGCAGCTTCGGGAAGTCCTTGCCGAGCTGCGCGAGGTTCTCGAGCGTAGCGCCGCGCCAGCCGTAGATCGCCTGGTCGTCGTCGCCCACCGCCGTGAACGCGGCGCGCGGGCCGGCGAGCAACTTCAGCAGCTCGTACTGGCACGCGTTGGTGTCCTGGTATTCGTCGATCAGCAGGTAGCGCAGCTTGTTCTGCCAGCGGTCGCGCACCTGCTCGTTCTTCGCGAACAGCTCGGCCGGCAGGCGGATCAGGTCGTCGAAGTCGACCGCCTGGTATGCATGCAGCGTCGCGACGTAGTTGCGGTAGACCAGCGCCGCCTGGTGCTCGTCCTCGTTGGCCGCGATCGTCATCGCCTCCTCGGGCATGATCAGGCCGTTCTTCCACAGCGAGATGGTGCTCTGGATCTTGCGGATCAGGCCCTTGTCGGTGGTGCCGATCTGCTCCTGGATCATCCCGAAGCAGTCGTCCGAATCCATGATCGAGAACTGCGGCTTCAGCCCGACGTGCTCGGCCTCCTGGCGCAGGATCTGCACGCCGAGCGAGTGGAACGTACATACGGTGAGCTGGTTGACGGGCACCTTGCGGCCTTCCTTGCCGGGCGTGGTGAGCGTCTTGCCCTCGAGCAGCTTCGACACGCGCTCGCGCATTTCGGCGGCGGCCTTGTTCGTGAACGTGACGGCCGCGATGTGGCGCGGCTCGAAGCCTTTCGCTTCGATCAGGTGCGCGATCTTCTGCGTGATCACGCGGGTCTTGCCGCTGCCCGCGCCGGCGAGCACGAGGCAGGGACCGTCGAGGTAGCGCACCGCTTCGTTCTGAGCGGAGTTGAGGCCTGCGGACATGATGGCGGATGATGTTGCGGTTGACGGCGAACGCCGGGAGGATGCCGCGCGCGACGGGCCTGGAATGCAGGCGGACACGCGGGGCAGGACGCGCATGTTAACACGTCGGCGACGCGCTTTTCGGGAGCGCCGCCGGACGGGGCCGGACGGGCAGGCCGTCGTTTTCGTCTCCCGGTTCGGCGCTTGATCCGGCCCTCGCTTCCTTGTCCGGACGGCCAATCCGGCCCCATCCACGGCCCGATCGGTCACAATGGGCGACCGTCGCGATGGGAAGTGCCCGGCCCGCACGCCGCAGCGTCGGCCGCCCGGCCTGCCGAGTGCAGCGCCTGCCCGTCCCGCGCCAAATGCCGGCTGCGGCCGCGCATGCGCCGCATCGTGCCGCGCGTTTTGCCGAACGCGCCGGTGCGGGCCGCCGCGCCATGCCAAAATAGCCGGTCGTCCTCGCGCCCCAGCGGCGCGCCCTCTTTTCGTTTCGTACGCAGCCAGGGATTGCCATGTCGTCATTGCTCAGGATTGGTTTGATGGGTTTCGGTTTCGCCGGCGCGACGTTCCACGCGCCGGTGATCGCCACGAGCGGCCGCACCGAGGTCGCCGCGATCGCGACGGGGCAACCCGATCGCGCGCGCGCCGCCTTTCCGGGCGCCCGCATCGTCCCCGATCTCGACACGCTGCTCGGCCTCGACGATATCGACTGCGTGGTGATCGCCACGCCGAACGACACGCACTTCGCGCTCGCGCGCCAGGTGCTCCAGGCCGGCCGCCACGTCGTCGTCGACAAGCCCGTCACGCTCACGGCCGACGAAGCGCTCGCGCTTGCGCGGCTCGCGAACGCGCGCAGCCGCCTGTTCGCGCCGTTCCACAACCGCCGCTGGGACGGCGATTTCCTCACCGTGCGCCGCATCGTCGAATCCGGCGAACTCGGCCGGCTCACCTATTTCGCGTCGCACTTCGACCGCTTCCGGCCGACGCCGCGCACGCGCTGGCGCGAGGAGCCCGCACGCGGCGGCGGCCTGCTGCTCGATCTCGGCCCGCACCTGATCGATCAGGCGCTCGCGTTGTTCGGGCTGCCGGAAACGGTCAGCGCCACGGTCAAGACACGCCGCGACAACGGCACGGCGCCCGATTTCGTGCACCTGCTGCTCGGTTATCCGGACAAGGACGTCGCGCTGCATGCGAGCGCGCTGTCGGCGATCGAGCCCGCGCGCTTCACGCTGCACGGCACGCGCGGCAGCTACCAGAAGTTCGGGCTCGACACGCAGGAAGACCAGTTGAAGGCCGGCCTCACGCCGGATCACGTCGAGTTCGGCGGCGGCAACCCGCCCGGCGTGCTGCGCGTGCTCGACGGCGAGGTCGAGGTCGAGCGGCCTGTGCCGACGCTCGACGGGCAGTACGCGGAGTTCTATCGCGCGCTCGCCGCGTCGGTCCACGACGGCGCGCCGTTCCCGGTCACGCCGCAGGACGCCGTCGACGTGATGACGATCATCGAGCTCGCCGCGCAGAGCGAGCACGAAGGCCGCCGGGTACCGTTCGTGCGTCGCACAGTCTGACGGCCGCCGGCCGGGTCGTCGCCCCGGCCGCAGCCGCCACCTCGCGCCGCGCCGCCCCGGCTGCGCGCCCCCGTCAGCCGCCACGGCGCCACGATCCCGAACATTCCGTTACAAATGGTGCGGGAACGAAAGTCAGCGGTCGTCCGGTCTGACGCGTTTCTCAAAAAGTCGATCCGACACCAAACCGTCAGGAGAATGTGATGCAACGGTTGATTCGCGCAGCGGCATGCTGCGTCCTGGTTTCCTCGCTCGTGGCCTGTGTCGTGCAGCCGCAGCGGCCGGCCCGACAGGCGCCCCCGCCCCCGCCGCGGCCGAATCCGCAGGTCGTCGCGAACGATCGCCTGCAGGAGGTCCAGGGCCGGATCGACAACCTGCACCGGCGCATCGACGCGCGCGTGAACGGCGGCTACTACCCGCCGCCGTACGGCGCGCAGCTGCACCACCGCCTCGACGTGATCCGCCAGGAAGCGAACGACATGTCGGGCCAGCACAACGGCGGCCTGTCCGGCGACGAGCAGCGCGTGCTGAACCAGGAACTCGACACGGCCGCGCGCGCGATCGGCGAGTAATCCCGGCCATGCCGGCGCCCGCCGGTGCCGGCAGAAGCGGCGGCGCCCACGCCGCCGCTTGTCGCGAAGCGACATTCTTTTGCTCAAATTGACAATGCCCACCCGCTCGCGTACAGTCGCCCGCACGCGTCGGGAGAGCGTGTGACCGCATAGCAGCAACGCCGGTCGCGCCGCCGAAGGGGCACACCCGCAAACTCTCAGGCAAAAGGACCGACCGCGTCGGGGAATCCCGTCCGCGCATTGCGCGGGCCGCACTCCCCGCACTCTGGAGAGCGGCAGTAGCCCGCAGCACATTGGCTGCGCGGGCAGGCTGCCCACCGAAGGGGCGCGCGTTCGCCGGCTTGTGGCCGCGGCGCAATCTCTCAGGTATCGAGGACAGAGGGGCATGTACCGGATCGTTTCGCAGGCCCCAAGGCCGCGACGGTCGGCACATGGCCGTTCTGACCCGCGCGCAAGCGCCTTGCCTGAGGCCTCGATGACTGCACTGAATCAAACCCCGCTCAACGCCGCGCACCGCGCGCTCAATGCCCGCATGGTCGACTTCGGCGGCTGGGACATGCCCGTCAACTACGGCTCGCAGATCGAAGAACACGAAGCCGTGCGCACCGACGCCGGCATGTTCGACGTGTCGCACATGTGCGTCGTCGATTTCACCGGCAGCCGCGTGCGCGCGTTCTTCGAGCACGCGATCGCGAACAACGTCGGCAAGCTCAAGATCCCCGGCAAGGCGCTCTACTCGTGCCTGCTCAATCCGCAGGGCGGCGTCATCGACGACCTGATCGTCTATTACTTCACCGAAGACTTCTTCCGCGTCGTCGTCAACGCCGGCACGGCCGAGAAGGACATCGCGTGGTTCAACCAGCTCAACGAACAAGGCGGCTACGGCCTGACCATCGCGCCGCGCCGCGATTTCGCGATCGTCGCCGTTCAGGGCCCGAACGCCCGTGAAAAGGTCTGGACGACGGTGCCCGCCGCGCGCGCCGCGACCAGCGAGCTGAAGCCGTTCAACGCCGCGCAGGTCGCCGGCACGCCGTTCGGCGACCTCACCGTCGCGCGCACCGGCTACACCGGCGAAGACGGCTTCGAGGTGATCGTCCCGGCCGTGCACGTCGTAGCGCTGTGGAACGCGCTGCAGCAAAACGGCGTGCGTCCGTGCGGGCTCGGCGCGCGCGACACGCTGCGCCTCGAGGCCGGCATGAACCTGTACGGCCAGGACATGGACGACACCGTGTCGCCGCTCGACGCGGGCCTCGCGTGGACGGTCGACCTGTCGGCGCCGCGCGAGTTCGTCGGCCGCGCCGCGCTCGAGGCAAACGGCACGCGCGCCGCGTTCGTCGGCCTGATCCTGCAGAAGGAAAACGGCAAGGCGGGCGGCGTGCTGCGCGCGCACCAGAAGGTCGTCACGCCGCACGGCGAAGGCGAGATCACGAGCGGCACGTTCTCGCCGTCGATGCAGGAGTCGATCGCATTCGCGCGCGTGCCGGCGGCCGTCCAGGTCGGCGACACGGTCCACGTGCAGATTCGAGACAAGCAACTTCCCGCGCGCGTGGTAAAACTGCCGTTCGTGCGCAACGGCAAGGTCCTCGCTGCGTAACGACCGGGAGGCGACCGGGAGGCCGCCTGCCGTGAAGCCGGGAAATGGCGCCCGGCGCAACCACACCCGGCGCGCCCCGGCGGCGCGCCAGCATAACGAACACACCCTTTTATCCAGGAGCATCCGATGAGCAACGTCCCGGCCGATCTGAAGTACACCGACGAACACGAGTGGGTCCGCACCGAAGCCGACGGCACGCTGACGGTCGGCATCACCGATCACGCGCAGAGCACGCTCGGCGACATCGTCTTCCTCGAGCTGCCGCAAGTCGGCAAGTCGGTGAACGCGGGCGACGCCGTCGGCGTCGTCGAATCGGTGAAGGCGGCATCCGACATCTACTCGCCGGTGTCCGGCGAAGTCGTCGCCATCAACGAAGAAGCCGCCGACTCGCCGGAAGAAGTGAACAGCGACGCATACGGCGTGTGGCTCTTCAAGATCAAGCTCGCGGCCGGCGCCTCGACCGACAAGCTGATCGACGCTGACGCCTACAGCAAGCTGATCGACTAATTTTCCTTACCCGAACCGCGCGGGGCCGGCCTCGGCCCGCGCGGGACCAGAGTCACGCCATGAAGCTCGAACACCCGGACCGCCTGATGAACCGCACGCCCCTCTCGCTCGCCGCGCTCGAAACGCACGACGCGTTCGCAGAACGCCACATCGGCCCCGATGCCGCCAGCCAGCAGGCCATGCTCGACACGCTCGGCTTCGCGTCGCGCGCCGCCCTGATCGACGCCGTGATCCCGGCCTCGATCCGCCGCGCCGAAACGCTGCCGCTCGGCCCGTTCGCGCAACCGAAGAGCGAGGCCGAAGCCCTCGCCGCGCTGCGCGCCCTCGCGGACAAGAACCAGGTGTTCCGCTCGTATATCGGCCAGGGCTATTACGACTCGCACACCCCGGCCGTGATCCTGCGCAACGTGCTCGAAAACCCGGCGTGGTACACGGCCTACACGCCGTACCAGCCCGAAATTTCCCAGGGTCGCCTCGAGGCGCTCCTGAACTTCCAGCAGATGGTCGCCGACCTCACGGGCCTCGCGATCTCGAACGCATCGCTGCTGGACGAAGCAACCGCCGCAGCCGAAGCGATGACGCTGCTGCAGCGCACCGGCAAGCCGGCGTCGAACGTGTTCTACGTCGCCGACGACGTGCTGCCGCAGACGCTCGAAGTGATCCGCACGCGCGCGCTGCCGATCGGCATCGAGGTCAAGACGGGCCCGGCGGCCGACGCCGCGCAGGCGAACGCGTTCGGCGTGCTGCTCCAGTACCCGGGCGTGTACGGAGACGTGCGCGACTACCGCGCGCTCACCGAAGCGATCCACGCGGCCGGCGGCCATGTGGTCGTCGCGGCCGACCTGCTCGCACTGACCGTGCTGACGCCGCCCGGCGAATGGGGCGCGGACGTCGCGGTCGGCAACACGCAGCGCTTCGGCGTGCCGATGGGCTTCGGCGGCCCGCACGCCGCTTACATGGCCGTGCGTGACGAATTCAAGCGCCAGATGCCGGGCCGCCTGGTCGGCGTGACCGTCGACGCGCAGGGCAAGCCCGCGCTGCGCCTCGCGCTGCAGACGCGCGAACAGCACATCCGCCGCGAGAAGGCGACGTCGAACGTGTGTACCGCGCAGGCGCTGCTCGCGATCATGGCGAGCATGTACGCGGTCTACCATGGCCCGCACGGCCTGAAGACGATCGCGCTGCGCGTGAACCGCATCGCGGCGCTGTTCGCCGCCGGCGTGAAGCAGCTCGGCTTCGCGACCGTCAACGACACGTTCTTCGACACGCTGACGATCGATACCGGCGCACGCACCGCGCAGGTCCACGAATTCGCGAAGGCCAAGCGCATCAACCTGCGTCGCGTGAGCGACACGCAAGTCGGCGTGTCGGTCGACGAAACGACGACCCGCGACGACCTCGCCGATCTCCTCGCCGTGTTCGCGCAGGCCGCGGGCGGCACCGCGCCGGCCGTGGACGCGCTGGACGCGGGCCTCGGCGGCGTCGCCGTGCTGCCGGCCGGCCTCGAGCGCACGAGCGCGTACCTGACGCACCACGTGTTCAACCGCCACCATTCCGAAACCGAAATGCTGCGCTACCTGCGCAGCCTGTCGGACAAGGATCTCGCGCTCGACCGCTCGATGATCCCGCTCGGTTCGTGCACGATGAAGCTGAACGCGACGTCGGAAATGCTGCCGGTCACGTGGCCCGAATTCGGCCGGATCCATCCGTTCGCGCCGGCCGAGCAGACCGTCGGCTACCGCGAGATGATCGACCAGCTCGAGCAGATGCTCGTCGCCGCGACCGGCTATGCGGCCGTGTCGCTGCAGCCGAACGCCGGCTCGCAGGGCGAATACGCGGGCCTCTTGATCATCCACGCATACCACGCATCGCGCGGCGAAGCGCATCGCGACGTATGCCTGATCCCGGCCTCCGCGCACGGCACGAACCCGGCGTCGGCGCACATGGCCGGCATGAAGGTCGTGGTCGTCGCGTGCGACGCGCAAGGCAACGTCGACATCGCCGACCTGAAGGCGAAGGCCGAGCAGCACGCGAACGATCTCGCGGCGATCATGATCACGTATCCGTCGACGCACGGCGTGTTCGAGCAGAACGTCCGCGAGATCTGCGAGATCGTGCATGCGCACGGCGGCCAGGTGTACGTCGACGGCGCGAACATGAACGCGATGGTCGGCCTGACCGCGCCGGGCCAGTTCGGCGGCGACGTGTCGCACCTGAACCTGCACAAGACCTTCTGCATCCCGCACGGCGGCGGCGGCCCGGGCGTCGGCCCGGTCGCGGTCGGCGCGCACCTCGCGAAGTTCCTGCCGAACCAGCGTTCGACCGGCTACGCGCGTGCGGAAGACGGCATCGGCGCGGTGTCGGCCGCGCCGTACGGCTCGGCGTCGATCCTGCCGATCTCGTGGATGTACATCGCGATGATGGGCGCGAAGAACCTGACCGCCGCGACGGAAACCGCGATCCTCAACGCGAACTACATCGCGAAGCGCCTCGCGCCGCACTATCCGGTGCTGTATTCGGGCCCGGGCGGGCTGGTCGCGCACGAGTGCATTCTCGACCTGCGCCCGCTCAAGGAAACGAGCGGCATCAGCGTCGACGACGTCGCGAAGCGCCTGATGGACTACGGCTTCCATGCGCCGACGATGAGCTTCCCGGTGCCGGGCACGCTGATGGTCGAGCCGACGGAATCGGAATCGCAGGAAGAACTCGACCGCTTCATCGCCGCGATGATCGCGATCCGCGAGGAAATCCGTGCCGTCGAGGAAGGCCGCGCCGACCGCGAGGACAACCCGCTGCGTCACGCGCCGCACACGGCAGCCGTCGTCACCGCGAACGAATGGCCGCACGCGTACTCGCGCGAGCAGGCGGCGTACCCGGTCGCGTCGCTCGGCACGAACAAGTACTGGCCGCCGGTCGGCCGTGCGGACAACGCCTACGGCGACCGCAACCTGTTCTGCTCGTGCGTGCCGGTGTCGGACTACGCATAACGCTGCCCGCGCTCCGGAGTCCGGCCGTGACCACACCGCACGCAACCCTCGGTTGCGTGCGGTTTTTGCGTCCGCCGCCGGCCCGATCGATTCACGCTTGCCCGCCAATCCGGCTAACATCACACGCGATCCAGCCAATCAAGGAGTTCCGCATGGTGCGTCCGATGTTTCCGGGCCAGGGTGCCACGCAGGAGCGGCCGCGCACGCGCCGCGTCGTGCCGCTGCTCGTCGCGTCGCTGTCGTTGGCCGCCGGCCTCGGCACGGCCGGCAGCGCGCGCGCGGCGATGAATTTCTGCGCGGCGCCCGCGTTGCAGGCGAGCGAGACGACGCAGGCCGAGCCGGGCGTGCAGGCACTGATCCGCAGCGTCGACGCGCGCATCGGCGAGCAGCCGAAGGCAATGGCGCGCGTGCACACCGAGGGCACGCTGCCGCACGAAGGCATCTACGACCAGAGCGTCGATGCGCTGAAGGACATGGAGCTGATGCGCGATGCCGCGCTCGCGTGGCGCGTGACCAATGCGCCGCGCTACCTGCAGCTCGTCGACCGCTTCCTGTCCGCGTGGGTGTCGACCTATCAGCCGGACTTCAACCCGATCGACGAGACGCGCTTCGACAGCCTGATCATCGCGTACGACATGACGGCGAGCGCGCTGCCGGTCAAGACGCGTAACGCGACGGCGGCGTTCATCGCGAAGCTCGGCGCCGGTTACGTCGCGCAGATCGACGCGCAGAAGCGCCCGCTCGCCGGCACCTGGCGCAACAACTGGCAGAGCCACCGGATCAAGCTGATTGCGCTGTCCGCGTTCACGCTCGGCGACCGCAAGATGATGAACGCCGCGCAGCGGCTGTTCGTCGAGCATCTCGCCGACAACATCGGCCCGGACGGCAAGACCTGGGATTTCGAGGAACGCGATGCGCTGCATTACGCGGTGTACGACTTGCAACCGCTGGTGACGGCCGCGCTCGCCGCGCGCCGCTTCAACCGCAACTGGCTGCGCGAGCGCGGCGCGAACGGCGCGACGCTCGCGGCCGCGCTCGACTGGCTCGTGCCGTACGCGCTCGGCGAGAAAACGCACGAGGAATTCGTGAATTCGCCGGTGCCGTTCGACGCGAAGCGCCGCGAGGCCGGCTTGCCGGGTTATACGGGGCAGTGGGACCCGAAAAACGCCACCGAACTCTTTCATCTGGCCGCGCGTCTCGACGGGCGCTATGCGCGCGTCGCGCGGCAACTCTCCCCCATGCCGCCCGCATGGCTCGCCGCGTGCCTGCCATTGCAGGCGCGCTAGCATTATTCTTAAAGCAAGGCAGGTATCAAGATGGCAGTCAGCGTGTTTGACCTCTTCAAGATCGGCATCGGCCCGTCCAGTTCGCATACGGTCGGACCGATGCGCGCGGCGCTGATGTTCGTGCAGGGCCTCGAGCGAGACGGGATGCTCGACGCGACGGCCAGTGTGAAGGTCGAGCTGTACGGCTCGCTCGGCGCGACCGGCAAGGGCCACGGCACCGACCGCGGCGTGATGCTCGGCCTGCTCGGCGACGCGCCCGACACCGTCGATCCCGAGACGATCGACGCGCGTCTGGAAGATGTCCGCAAGTCGAAGAAGCTCGCGCTGCTCGGCACGCATCCGGTGCCGTTCGTGCTGAAGGAGAACATCGCGTTCTACCGGCAGGCGCTGCCCGAGCACCCGAACGGCATGAAGCTGCGCGCGTCCGACGCGAACGGCGACGTGCTGGTCGAGCGCACCTACCTGTCCGTCGGCGGCGGCTTCGTCGTGACGGCCGGTGCGCCGAACACGA
This sequence comes from Burkholderia sp. Bp9099, assembly GCF_003857805.1. Taxonomy (NCBI): domain Bacteria; kingdom Pseudomonadati; phylum Pseudomonadota; class Betaproteobacteria; order Burkholderiales; family Burkholderiaceae; genus Burkholderia; species Burkholderia sp. Bp9099. Next base: position 140,240 of record NZ_QTPU01000005.1, on the reverse strand, counting down.
AGGTGCTGAGCGCGGCCGAGCAGATGACGCATCCGTTCCGCACCGGCGCCGAGCTGCTCGCGCTGACCGAGTCGACCGGCAAGTCGATCGCGCAGCTGATGTGGGAAAACGAGCGCGCGTGGCACACCGAGGAAGAGACGCGCGACGGGCTGCTGAAGATCTGGGCCGTGATGCAGTCGTGCGTGTCGCGCGGCTGCGGGATCGGCAACCCGGAAGCCGACGGCAACCTGCCCGGCCCGTTCCAGGTCAAGCGCCGTGCGCCGCAGCTGTATCGTGCGCTGACCGGCCATCCGGAGCGCGCGCTGCAGGATCCGCTGTCGATGGTCGACTGGATCAACCTGTATGCGATCGCGGTCAACGAGGAAAACGCGGCCGGCGGCCGCGTCGTCACCGCGCCGACCAACGGCGCGGCCGGCATCATCCCGGCCGTGCTGCACTACTACACGCGCTTCACGCCGGGCGCGAACGAACAGGGCGTGATCGACTTCCTGCTGACCGCCGCCGCGATCGGCATCCTGTACAAGCTCAACGCGTCGATTTCGGGTGCGGAAGTGGGCTGCCAGGGCGAAGTGGGCGTCGCGTGCTCGATGGCGGCCGGCGCGCTCGCGGCCGTGCTCGGCGGCACGCCGCGCCAGGTCGAGAACGCGGCCGAGATCGGGATGGAGCACAACCTCGGCCTCACCTGCGACCCGGTCGGCGGGATGGTGCAGATCCCGTGCATCGAGCGCAACGCGATGGCGTCGGTGAAGGCGGTCAACGCGGCGCGCATGGCGCTGCGCGGCGACGGCTCGCACTACGTGTCGCTCGACTCGGTGATCAAGACGATGCGCGAGACGGGCGCCGACATGAAGACGAAATACAAGGAAACGTCGCGCGGCGGGCTGGCGGTGAATATCGTCGAGTGCTGATGCAGGGTCCGGCGGTCATGCGGGTGGATCGATATCCCGCATGACCGTCGGACACCATCACCGCCATCAATCGTTCAGCCAGTTCTCCAGCCGCAATCCCGGATAGCTGACGAAATCCCGCTCGTTGTTGGTCACGAGCGCGACGTCGAGCGACACCGCATGCGCGGCGATCAGCTTGTCGAGATGATCCTTCTTCCGCCGCTCGACGCCGACTTGCGGATATCGGGCATCACGGCCACTGCCGTCGCGCATGCAGCACGCGGAGGATCTCGACGATCCCCTCAGCCGGTCTGATGCGATACACGAGCACGTGGTTCGGCGCGACCACCAGTTCGCGCGTGCCGGCCACTCGCCCTTGCCGATACAGCTCTGCACGGGCCGGCAACGTGGCGGCCCTTTGTTCCAGCGGTTCGTCGAGTTCGATTGCGGCCTGCGGGTCGTGCTCGCCGATGTAGCCCATGATCGCGGCGCGATCCTCGTACGCCTTCGGATTCCAGTGCAGCGCGAAGGTCAAGAAGCATCCCCTCGCCTGCCCGCGAGCCGTTCACGCAGCGCCGCACGGCGCGACGCGAAGTCGGCACTCACCTCCGCGTCGGGAATCGACGCAGGCGGATCGTCCAGCGCCTGCTGCACCTGCTCGCGAAACCAGCGATCGTGGGCCGCTGCCTCGTGTGCCGCCCTCATCGCGGCCGCCCGATCGGGCCGGGTCGCCCGGCCGGCCGCATCCGGGTCGAACTCCGACGCATCCACATCGAAACGGCTGATGCCGATGTCGCGCAGAAAGCCGACCAGCGTTTCAAAGCGGCGAAACACCCGCACGTCGCGTGCAACATCCACGCCCCGAGCTCCCCGCGTTCCGACACTTTTCACCGGCCAGCGTGCCGGCGCCCCGACAACAGGCGTAATCTGTACATCCCGCTACCCAGGGAGACGGCAGCCCATGTCGCATTCCAAGGATCTCGAGCCGCGCGCCACCACCGGCGCGCGACTGCTCGTCGATGCGTTGCTCGCCAATCACGTCGAACGCGTGTTCTGCGTGCCGGGCGAGAGCTTTCTCGCCGTACTCGATGCGCTGGCGGACGACACCGCGCGGATCCAGACGGTCGTCTGCCGCCACGAAGCGGCGGCCGCGAACATGGCGGAAGCGGTCGGCAAGCTGACCGGCCGCCCCGGCATCGCGTTCGTCACGCGCGGGCCCGGCGCGACCCACGCGTCGATCGGCGTGCACACCGCGTTCCAGGATTCGACGCCGATGATCCTGTTCGTCGGCCAGTGCGCGCGCGAGCACCTCGACCGCGAAGCCTTCCAGGAAATCGACTACCGCCGGATGTTCGGCCAGATGGCGAAATGGGTCGCGCAGATCGACGACCCGCGCCGCATTCCCGAATACCTGAGCCATGCCTTCCACGTCGCGACGTCCGGCCGGCCCGGCCCGGTCGTGCTCGCGCTGCCCGAGGACGTGCTGTCCGACGCGTGCGCGCCGCAGCCCGTCGTGCCGGCCGCGAAACGCGTCGCGGCGTCGCCGTCGGCCGCGCAGGTCGACGAGCTGCGCGAACGGCTCGCGCGCGCCGAGCGGCCGTTCGCGATCGTCGGCGGCAGCGGCTGGACGCCCGACGCATGCGCGAACCTGCGCACCTTCGTCGAGCGCTGGCAACTGCCGGTCGCGTGCGCGTTCCGCTTCCAGGACATCTTCGACAACGCGCACCCGAACTACGCGGGCGACGTCGGCCTCGGGATCAATCCCGCGCTCGCCAAGCGGATCCGCGACGCCGACCTGCTGCTGGTGCTCGGCCCGCGTCTCGGCGAAGCGACGACGGGCGGCTACACGCTGCTCGACATCCCGAAGACGCGCCAGACACTGATCCACGTGCACCAGGGCGCGGACGAGCTCGGCCGCGTGTATGCGGCCGACCTGCCGATCGTGTCCGGGATGCCGGAAATCGCGGCGCCGCTCGCGGCGCTCGAACCGCCGGCGCACCCCGCGTGGGCCGGCACGGCCGCCGACGCGCACCGCGCGTACCGCGAATGGCACGCGCCGCTGCCGATGCCCGGCGATGTCCAGCTCGGCGACGTGATGGTGCAGTTGCGCGAGCGCCTGCCGCACGACGCGATCCTGACCAACGGCGCCGGCAACTACGCGATCTGGCTGCATCGCCACTTCGCGTACCGGCACTTTCGCTCGCAGCTCGCGCCGACCAGCGGCGCGATGGGCTACGGGCTGCCCGCCGCGCTCGCCGCGAAGTCGCTGTATCCGTCGCGGGCCGTCGTCGCGCTCGCCGGCGACGGCTGCTTCATGATGGCCGGCAACGAACTCGCGACCGCGATGCAGTACGGGCTGAACATCGTCGCCATCGTCGTCAACAACGGGCATTTCGGCACGATCCGCATGCATCAGGAGCGCAACTATCCGGGGCGCGTGCACGGCACCGGGCTCACGAACCCCGATTTCGCCGCGTATGCGCGCGCGTTCGGCGCGCATGGCGAGACGGTCGAGCGCACCGCCGACTTCGCGCCGGCACTGGAGCGCGCACTGACCTGCGGGCTGCCGGCGCTGATCGAGATCCGCATCCCGCAGGACGCCAGCACGCCGGCCGCGACGCTCGAGCAGATCCGCGAGCAGGGCCGCCGCGCACGCGGCGCGTGACCATGGAAATGCGCGCCGCGCCGGCCGGTCTCGCGCTGTCGCGCGACGACGCGCTGACGCACCCGGGCACGCTGCTCGCGCCCGACGGCACGCTCGTCGCCCCCTACGACCTCGAGCACGGCAGCGGCCCCGCGGAGGATCACGTGCCGGCCGCACCGGCGCTCGGCCTGCTGCACGCCGCCCACCGGCCGTTCCGGCTCGACTACGGCCGCACGGCGGACGTGTACGTGATCAACGGAATGGGCGTCGCGCTCGGCGACTCGGTGATCGGGCTGACCGCGCTCGCCGCGCTGCGCGCGATGCATCCCGGCCTGCGCTTCACGCTCTACCGGCCGGCCCGCGCGCCGCGCTACGTCGACGCGCTGTATGCGCTCGCCGCCGACGTCGTCGCGCCGTCGCGTACGCTGCCGTGCGCCGCCGACGCACTGCCCGCGCACGCGCCGCGCATCGATCTCGGCAATCACCTGTACTGGCCCGCTTTCGCGCGACAGCCGATGATCGACTTCTTCCTCGACGCGCTCGGCACGGACCCGGCCACGGTGCCGGCCGCCGCGAAGCGCAATCGCTGGCTCGCGCGGCTGCCCCTGCCCGCCCTGCCGGCCGAATGGCGGCGGCCGTACGTGCTGTTCTGCCCGAGCGCGAGCACCGCGGTGCGCAGCGTGCCGCCGGCGCTGCGCGCGGCTTTCGTGGAGCGGCTCGCGCGGCGTTACGGGCTGCCGGTGGTCGGCTTCGGCCCCGTCGCGCATCCGGCCTATGTCGACGTGAGCCGCGACGCGGCCGATACCGCGCGCTTCATTGCCTGGGTCAGCGGGGCGAGCGTGCTGTTCGCGCCCGACACGGCCGCGCTGCATCTCGCCGACGGTTTCGACGTGCCGACGCTCGGCTGTTTCACGACGATCGGCCCGGCGCTGCGCGTGCGCGACTATCCGCACTGCGTACCGGTCGCGCTCGATGTGCCGGACGCATTGCACGGGCTGCATCGCAGCGAGCGGCCGAACGACCTCGCGGCGGTCGAAGCCGCTTACCGGGCGATCGACTGGGATGCCTTGCCGTGGCCTGCACCGCGCGAAGCGGCGGCTACCGCCGGATAGGGATGGAGAAAAGGGAGTCGCCCGGATGACCGGACGCACCGCGGCATCCGCGCGCCGCCGCCCGCCTCACCCGGCCGCCACCGTCACCGCCCGCTCGCGCAGCGTCTCCGACGGCCGCTTGCCGAACAGCCGCCGATAGTCGGTCGCGAACTGGCTCAGGTGCCAGAAGCCCCACGCCTCCGCGACGTCCTGCACGGAACCGGCCGCCCGCCCGCACAGGTCGCGCCGCGCGCCGTTCAGCCGCAGCGTGCGCAGATAGGTCGCGGGCGCCATGCCGAGCACGTCCTGGAAACAGTACTGCAGCGTGCGCCGGCTCACGTGCAACTGCTCGCACAGCTCGGGCACGCCGACCGGGCGCGTGCGGTGTGCGAGCACGTACTCGCGCGCCTGCTCGACGATCCAGCGCCGTGTCGACGGGGCGCCGCCCGCGCCGTCGTCAGCCGGTTGCGCACACGCGTCGAACAGCGCGGCCAGCACCTCGGCCTGCAGGTCGTCGCGCTGTGCGTCGGGCAGCGGCCCACCCGCGGCCGCCGCGCCGTCGAGGCGGCCGCCGAGCAGCGCACACAGGCGCGCGAGCCGCATATCGCCGATCTGGATCACGCGCTGCGCGAACAGCCGCTCGTCGAGCGCACGGTGTTCGACTTCCTCCGCGTAGCGGCGCAGCACGTCGCCGCGCACGACCACGCCGTAGATCGAGAACTGCGCGGGTGTCAGCAATTCGAATTCGACGTTGCCGGGCCGGAACGCGAGCGCGCCGGGGCCGATGCGGCACGCATCGACCCGCGCGGTGCCGTCGCTCGTCAGCGGGATGCCGAACCAGTACGCGTCGCCGCGCACCTCGCACGCCTGCCGCAGCAGGTGGCTGGTCGATTCGCGAAACAGCTTCATCGTGTCGAGCGGCAGCTCGGTCAGCGTGCCGACGAAGCGGCCGGCCGCGAGCTGGTCGTAGGTCTGCCGCCAGCCGATCAGGTTGCGCGCCTGCTCGTCGGCGTCGTGCGCGACGCTGACCACGGCCTGGCCGGCCAGCGCGTCGTCGCCCTGTGCGCTGCACCGCGTGTCCTCGGCCGTCGGCTCGGCCATGCACTCCACTCGTTGACCCATCATGTTCTCCTCACCCGCCCGGGACCACGTCCAACACGCAAGTCCCGTGCCGATCCGCGTTGTCCGGCGACAAGCCCGTCATTCAACGCCGTGCGGCCGATGCGCGCCATGCGGGCGCACCCGGAGGCGGCATGCCGCGCACCGCGCGGGTGCGGCATGCGTGCCGCCGCCCGCCCGGCGACGCGCTACGCGCCCGGCCGCAACCGCACGACCCGCGTGCCGCAGTTGCCGTACGCCTGCGCGACCGCCAGTTCGACGATCGGACTGTCCGCCGGCCAGGGCGCCGCGTCCGCTTCCGGCAGATCGGTGCGCAACGTCGCGCGGCCGTTGATCCGGTAGCGGATGCCGCGCACGAAATCGATGAACAGCAGCCCGACGCCGCAGCCGTCGCACGCCAGCGCATCGAGCCGGTGGCCGCCGTGCGCCGGCAGCGCGAAGCGCAGCGTCTTCGTGTCGATCACGCGCACGACCGGCCATAGATCGCCGTTCGCGTCGCGCATGCCCTGCACGATGTCGCAGGTCATGCGCGACGGGGCCGGGCCGCCGCTCGTCGTGCCGACGAACATGAACGGCTGCGATTCGACGAACTGGCGCACACCGATGCTCAGCCGCGTCGTCACGACGTCGCTCATCCGCTCGGCTTCGTCGGCGACGCCGAAGCGGTGATGCGCGTCGAGCTCGCCCGCGTGAAACACCGGGTGACGCGGATAGGATCCGGGCAGTTCTGACATGCTGGTTTCCGTCGGGGCCATCGGGGTGCGATACGGGCACGATACGGGCGCGAACGCGCACCGGCCGGTGCGAATGCCGACGCCCGTATCGAAGGTCGGAACACGAAAACGGCGAAGTGCCGGACGAACCGGCGCCAGCGCATTGCCACCTCGCCGCGGACGCCGCCCGACGGCCGAAGGCTGGACAGCCAGCGCCCGACCGCCGCACCCTCCACGGCAAGCCGGCACCGGACGCGTCGCCGCCGTCCGGCACCGGCCGCCGTACCGGGCAGCGTTGCGCTGCCGCCCGGCCAGCCCCGGCACTTCGCCCCCTGCTGCGGCGATCAGAAGAACCCGAGCGCCTCGGCCTGGTAGCTGACCAGCAGGCACTTCGTCTGCTGATAGTTCGACAGCGCCATCTTGTGCGTCTCGCGGCCGATGCCGGACTGCTTGTAGCCGCCGAACGCCGCGTGCGCCGGGTACAGGTGGTAGCAGTTGGTCCACACGCGGCCGGCCTCGACCTCGCGGCCCATCCGGTACGCACGCGTGCCGTTGCGCGTCCACACGCCCGCGCCGAGCCCGTAGAACGTGTCGTTCGCGAGTTCGATCGCCTCCTGCTCGTCCTTGAACGTCATCACCGACGCGACCGGCCCGAAGATCTCTTCCTGGAACACGCGCATCTTGTTGTTGCCGAACAGCATCGTCGGCTTCACGTAATAGCCCGTGCCGAGGTCGGCGGCCGGTGCCGTGCGCTCGCCGCCCGTCAGGCATTGCGCGCCTTCGTCGCGGCCGATGTCGATGTACGACAGGATCTTGTCGAGCTGCTGCTGCGACGCCTGCGCGCCGATCATCGTCTGCAGGTCGAGCGGGTGGCCGCCCTTGATGCGCTCGACGCGCGCGACGGCCTTCTCGATGAAGCGTTCGTAGATCGATTCCTGGATCAGGATCCGCGACGGGCACGTGCACACTTCGCCCTGGTTGAGCGCGAACATCGCGAGGCCTTCGAGCGCCTTGTCGAGGAACGCGTCGTCCTGGTCGAGCACGTCGGCGAAGAAGATGTTCGGGCTCTTGCCGCCCAGTTCGACCGTCGACGGGATCAGGCTCTCGGCCGCCGCGCGCAGGATGTGCTTGCCGACCGGCGTGGAACCGGTGAACGCGATCTTCGCGATCCGCTTGCTGGTCGCGAGCGCCTCGCCCGCTTCCTTGCCGAAGCCGCTGACGATGTTGATCGTGCCGGCCGGGAACAGGTCGCCGATCAGCTCCATCAGCACCAGCACCGACGCGGGCGTCTGCTCGGCCGGCTTCATCACCACGCAGCAGCCGGCCGCGAGCGCCGGTGCGAGCTTCCACGCGGCCATCAGCAGCGGGAAGTTCCACGGGATGATCTGGCCGACGACGCCGAGCGGCTCGTGGAAGTGATACGCGACGGTGTTGTCGTCGATCTCGGAGATGCCGCCTTCCTGCGCGCGGATGCAGCCCGCGAAATAGCGGAAGTGGTCGATCGCGAGCGGCAGGTCGGCCGCCATCGTCTCGCGCAGCGGCTTGCCGTTGTCGATCGTCTCGGCCACCGCGAGCAGCTTCAGGTTCTTTTCCATCCGGTCGGCGGCGGCGAGCAGCAGGTTCGCGCGCTCGGTGACCGACGTCTTGCCCCACTTGCGGCGCGCGGCGTGCGCGGCATCGAGTGCGACCTCGATGTCGTCGGCGCCGGAGCGCGGCACGCGGCAGAACGGCTTGCCGTTGATCGGCGACACGTTCTCGAAATATTCGCCCTTCACCGGCGGAACCCACTTGCCGCCGATGTAGTTGTCGTACTGCTGACGGTACGGGTATTCGACGTCGAGGCCCAGTTGTTTCAGGTCAAACGGGTTCATACATGTCTCCTGTTCATCGTGCTTGTGTGAATGCAGCGCCGGTTGGATCGCGCTGCACAGTTTACGCAACATGCGTGCCAAACCGGGCGAAAACGGAACAGGAGCGGTGCGTCCGGGCGCCCGCCGGGGGCGATGCCGGCGCATCGAACACGAGTGTCCCGATTCTGAACACCGGGACGGCACAGCGGGTACGACGGGTGTTCGGATTTTTCACAGCGCAGCTGCGCACGCACCGCTGCGCGCCACGCTCGCCGCATGGCATGTCGCTTGCGTGCGGAACGCGAATCCGCACGCATCGGCCACGCGCCGACCGAACCATGAACCAACCGGGCCCCTTGAGCGACGATGTCGTCGCGTTCATCCATGAACAGGCATTCCTGATCGTCGCGACCGCGAACGCGGCGGGCGACGCCGACTGCTCGTATCGCGGCCGGCAGCCGCGCGCGGACGGTTCGTTCGCCCCGCTCGTCGACCTGCCCGATCGCCGCACGCTCGTGCTGCCCGACTTCGCGGGCAACAACCTGTTCAACACGATCGGCAACCTGCTCGTGAATCCGGCGATCGCGCTGCTGTTCGTCGATTTCGTCCGGCAGACGACGTGGCTCGTGCAGGGGCGCGCGACGATCGACGAAGAGGCGGGAAGCCGCGCGCAACTGTGGCCGGATGCGCTGCGTTATGTGGTCGTTGACGTGGAAAGCGCGCACGCGCGGGCCGATGCGGAATTGCCGCCGCTCGTGCTGGCGTGAGGCGCCGCACCATGCCGTCGTTGCGGCAAGGCGCGCGTGCCTGGGCCGGTGAGGCGCTGCGGCCGCTCGTGCTGGCGTGAGTCGCCGCACCATGCCGCCGTCGCGGCAAGGCGGGCGCGCATGGGCCGATGAGGCGCTGCGGCCGCTTGCGCAAACGTGACGCGCCGGGTGAGTCGTCGGTGCAGGAGCGCGCCGGCGCCGTTCCCGATGAGCGTGTGCCCGGCGACGCAACGCTCTACGGTCATTCGCGCGCGGGGCCGATCGTCGGTACGCGGATTCGCGCCATCGCAAAATGCCCGGGCGCGCGGTCCGCGATTGTCGACCTGCACGCCCCCGACGACGCCCCGCTCACCGCACACTCACCGCCCGCTTGCTTCCACGCAAGCCGGTCCGGTCCGGCGACGCGCCCGCGCGTCGGTATGCGCCGGTTCGCCGTCATCGCCGCGCGCTTCCGCCACTGCCGGCCGTGCACCGAGAAACGCGAACACCACCACCGCACACAGCACCGTGACGACCGCGAGCCCGATCAGCAGCCGATCGAATGCATGCACATAGCTCGCGAGCAGCGCCGCACGACCGACGCCCGGCAACCCGGCCGCCGCACCGGCGAGATCGCCGGTCGCGAGGCGCGCGGCCGCCCGCAGCGTCGCGTCGGATGTTCCCGTCGCCGCCTGCCGCAAATCGGCGTGCGCGAGGGTCGCCAGCACCGCGCCGGCGATCGCTAACGCGATCCCTTCGCCCGCAACGCGCGTCGTGCTGAAGATCCCGGTCGCCATCCCCGCGCGCTCCTTCGGCACGACGCTGACCGACAGCCCGTCCATCAGCCCCCACGGCATGCCGGCCCCGACGCCGATCGCGAGCATCGGCGCGATCGCCGCCGGCCCCGCGCCGCCGCGCAGCGCGACGCCCAGCCATACGAGGCCCGCCGCCGCGAGCAGGAGCCCGAGCCCCGAGATCACGCCGGCCGACAGCCAGCGCGTGAGCGTCGCCGCGACGAGCGGCACGACGAGCATCGGCGCGGAGATCGCGAGCATCAGCCAGCCCGCGTCGATTTCGCTGAAACCGTCGATGCCGATGAAGCGCAGCGGCAGCACGACGAGCAGCACGATGTAACAGCAGCAGGTCGACACCGGCAGCACCTGCACGCCGACGAAGCGCGGAATCCGGAACAGCGAGAGGTCGAGCATCGGCCGCGCGACGCGCGTCTCGATCGCGACGAATGCGCACGCGCCGAGCACCGCGCCCGCCAGCAGCACAACGACGAGCGGATGCGTCCAGCCGCGCGCGGGTGCCTCGATCACGCCGAACGTGAACAGCGTGAGCGCGGCGGTGAACGCTGCGGTGCCGGGCCAGTCGAGCCCCGTCGCGTGCGGATCGCGCGACTCGTGCATGCGCGGCAGCCCGAACCCGAGCGACAGCGTGCCGGCCGCCGCGCCCGTGACGAAGATCGCACGCCAGCCACCGTGCGCGATCAGCGAGCCGGCGAGCACCGGCCCGAACGCGAGCCCGATGCCGAAGGTCGTGCCGAGCAGGCTGAACGCACGCGTGCGCGCCGCGCCGTCGAACTCCTGCGCCAGCGCGGCCGTGCCGCCCGCGAGCGCCGCGGCCGCCGCGAGCCCTTGCGCGCCGCGCAGCAGGTCGACCGCGAGCATCGACGGCGCGAACGCGAGCGCAACCGACATCAGCGTGAAGCCGCCGACGCCGATCGCGAACACGCGCTTGCGGCCGAACTGGTCGGCCAGCGCGCCCGCCGCCATCAGGAAACTGCCGAACGCGAGCATGAACGCGTTCGTGATCCAGTTCATCGCGACCGGGCCGCCGTGCAGGTCGCGGCCGATCGCGGGCGTCGCGACCGCGCCGCCCGAAAACGACAGCGGCAGCGCGACGGCGGCCATGCAGACGGCGGCCAGCACCCACGCGCGCCGGCGTGCCGATGTGGCTGAATCGGCTGAAAACGGGTGATCCATCATTGCTCCTCGAAAAGCCGGCGCGGATGCGCCTCAAGCGCGATCAAGGATAATTTCGATTCAATCACCGAAAAACAATGCGTTGCTCCGTATATAACGGACTAAAATTCCTCAATTCACCGCATCGCATCCGCTCGCCCGCCTACGTCGATGGAAAACCTGAACGGCATCGCCGCCTTCGTCCGCACCGCCGAAGCGCTCAGCTTCGTCGCGGCCGGCCGCGCGCTCGGCATCTCGGCGTCCGCCGTCGGCAAGACGATCGCGCGGCTCGAGCAGTCGCTCGGCGTGCGCCTGTTCAACCGCACGACGCGGCGCGTCACGCTGACCGACGAAGGGCGCCATTTCTACGAACGCTGCCAGCGGATCCTCGAGGATTTTCGCGATGCGGAGGCGACCGTGACGGCCGCCGCGCAGCGCCCGCGCGGCAAGCTGCGCGTGAGCCTGCCGGTGATCGGCTACCGGTTCCTGCTGCCGGTGCTACCCGAATTCAGGCAGCGCTATCCGGACGTCGAGCTCGACCTGGATTTCAACGACCGGATGGTCGATGTCGTCGAAGGCGGCTTCGACGCGGTGATCCGCAGCGGCCCGCTGTCGGATTCGAGCCTGATGTCGCGGCGGCTCGGCCCGTTCGCGTTCGTGCTGTGCGCAACGCCCGCGTATCTCGCGCAGGCCGGCACGCCGCGGGCGCCGCGCGATCTCGAAGCGCACGATTGCGTGCGCTACTGTTTCCCGACCACCGGCAAGCTGCAGGACTGGGCGCTCGCCGCCGACGACGGCACGCCGCTGAAGCTGCGCACCGCGATGACCTGCAACAACATGGAAGCGCTGCGCGGCGCGGTGATGGCGGGGCTCGGCATCGGCTACATGCCCGATTTCCTCGCGCGCGACGCGCTGGACACGGGCGCGCTCGTCACGGTGCTCGACGACTACCGGATCGCGCCGGGGCAGTTCTCGATCGTGTGGCCGTCGAGCCGGCAGCTGTCGCCGAAGCTGCGCGTGTTCGTCGACTTCCTGTGCGAGCGGCTGTTCAAGTAGACAAGTAGACGGACGGCGCGGTCGCGCCATCGATCCTCACCAATCCGCGCCGATCCGCTCCGCTTCCGCCTGCGGCAACAGCGCATCGCTGTCGTCCTTCAGCCCGACGCCCGTGAGGCCGAGCCGGCGCGCGTGCGTCATCAGGTAATGCAGCTTGTGCGCGGCCGCGGCATGCGGCAGCCCTTCGGGCCGCACGTTCGAGATGCAGTTGCGCAGTGCGTCGTGGCAGCCGACCTTCGGCGCCCAGGTCAGGTACACGCCGAGGCTGTCCGGCGAGCTGAGCCCCGGCCGTTCGCCGATCAGCATCGCGACGACCTGCGCGCGCAGCAGTTCGCCGATCTCGTCGCCGAGCGCGACGCGCGCCTGCGTCGCGACCACCACCGGGCCGATCCGCCAGCCGTCCGCTTCGAGCCGCGGGCACACGGCCTGCAGCAGCGGCAGCGCCTGCTTCGCGGCCGCGAACGCCGACAGCCCGTCGCCGACCACGAACACCACCTCCGGCGCGTCGTCGAGCGCCGCGCCGTAGCCGGCCAGCAGCGCGCGTCCGTCATCGGACAGCTTGCGGCCGAGATCGGGCCGGCGCAGGTAATGCTGGCGGTCGGGCGCCGCGCTCTGCACGCCGAGCGTCGCGAAGCCGGCCGCGTCGATCTCGCGGCGCAGCGCGTCCGCGTCGAGCGGCTGGTGCACCGCGTCGCGCGCCTGCGCGTGCGACAGGTTGAACGCGAGCAGCGGCGCGGTCGGCAGGCTGCTGCCCGCGCGGCCGAGCGCGATCCGCGCGTTCGTGAACGACTTCAGCTGCGCCCACGGGTTCTTTTCGACGGCGTCGCTCATGCCGAAATCCCCATCCAGTCGTTCGCGCCCGCGAGCAGCGGCACACGCGCGTTCGCGGCGCGCAGCGCGCCGTGCGCGTCGGCGATCTCCATCGTCTCCAGCCATTCCTCGAACTCGGGCGCGCGGCGCAGGCCGAGCACCTCGCGCACGTAGAGCTGGTCGTGAAACGACGTGCTTTGATAGTTCAGCATCACGTCGTCCGCGCCCGGAATCCCCATGATGAAGTTGATGCCGGCCGCGCCCAGCAGCGTCAGCAGCGTGTCCATGTCGTCCTGGTCGGCTTCCGCGTGATTCGTGTAGCAGATGTCGCAGCCCATCGGCACGCCGAGCAGCTTGCCGCAGAAATGATCCTCGAGCCCCGCGCGGATGATCTGCTTGCCGTCGTACAGGTATTCGGGCCCGATGAAGCCGACCACCGTGTTCACGAGAAACGGATCGAACTTGCGCGCGACCGCATACGCGCGCACCTCGCAGGTCTGCTGGTCGACACCGAAGTGCGCGTTCGCCGACAGCGCGCTGCCTTGCCCCGTCTCGAAGTACATCAGGTTGTTGCCGACGGTGCCGCGCTTGAGCGACAACGCGGCCTCGCGCGCCTCGCCGAGCAGCGCGAGCGAGATCCCGAAGCTCGCGTTCGCCTTCTCGGTGCCCGCGATCGACTGGAACACCAGGTCGACCGGCGCGCCCTTCTCGATCGCCGCGATCGTGTTGGTCACGTGCGTGAGCACGCACGACTGCGTCGGCACGCCGTAGCGTTCGCGGAATCCGTCGATCATCGCGAGCAGCTTCACGATCGCCGCGAGGCTGTCGGTCGCCGGGTTGATGCCGATCATCGCGTCGCCGCAGCCGTACATCAGCCCGTCGAGCATCGACGCGGCAATGCCCTTCACGTCGTCGGTCGGATGGTTCGGCTGCAGCCGCACCGACATCCGGCCGGCCAGCCCGACCGTGTTGCGAAAGCGCGTGACGACGCGGCGCTTGCGCGCGGCCGCGATCAGGTCCTGGTTGCGCATCAGCTTCGACACGGCCGCGACCATCTCGGGCGTGAGGCCCGGCGCGATCCGCTCGAGCGCGGCGCCGTCGGCCGCGGGCGACAGCAGCCAGTTGCGGAAGTCGCCGACGGTGAGGTGCGAGATCTCCGCGAACGCGGCCGCGTCGTGATCGTCGAGGATCAGGCGCGTGACCTCGTCGTGTTCGTACGGAATCAGCGCTTCGTTCAGGAACGCCTTCAGCGGCACGCCCGCGAGCGCGATCTTCGCGGCCACGCGCTCCTCCTCGCTCGCCGCCGCGACGCCGGCGAGCTGGTCGCCCGAGCGCAGCGGGCTCGCTTTCGCGAGCAGCGTCTTCAGGTCCGCGAAACGGTACGTGCGCGGACCGATCGTCTCCGTGTAGGACATCGTTCGAATCTCCTTGCCAGTCCTTGCCTTGCCTGACGCCGACGGCGCGCCCGTTCGACGGGGCGCGCCGCATGCCGTCACGAACGGCCGTTCGGGTCGGCCATCCTCATTCCTCGAGCAGCGCGTCGCCCGGTGCGCTCGCACGCTGCGAACGGGTCGCGAGGAAGTACGCGTAGCCGAGCGCGAGGAACGCGATGAACACCATCGCCACCAGCCCGTTGAAGTACACCATCGTCGCAAGGCAAATCAGGGCTGCAACGATCGCGAACGCCGGGAAGAACGGGTACAGCGGCGCGCGGAACGGTCGCTCCAGGTTCGGCTGCGAGCGGCGCAGCTTGAACAGCGCCGCCATGCTTACGATATACATCACGATCGCGCCGAACACCGACATCGTCACGATGTTCGCGGTGAGCGTCTGGCCGCCGAACTGGATCAGCTCGTCGCTGTAGATCGCGGCGATGCCGACCACGCCGCCCGCGAGAATCGCGCGATGCGGTGTCTTGAAGCGCGGATGCACCTTGCCGAGCCACTCCGGCAGATAGCCTTCGCGGGCCAGCGCGAAGATCTGGCGCGAATAGCCGAGGATGATCCCGTGGAACGACGCGACGAGCCCGAACAGCCCGAGCCACACGAGCATGTGCATCCAGCCGCTGTTCGCGCCGACGATGTACTTCATCGCCTGCGGCAGCGGGTCGTTGATGTTCGCGAGCTTGGTCCAGTCGCCCGCGCCGCCGGCGAACACCATCACGCCGATCGCGAGCGTGACGAGCGTCAGGATGCCGGCCACGTATGCGATCGGGATCGAGCGCTTCGGGTTCTTCGCCTCCTCGGCGGCCATCGCGACACCTTCGATCGCGAGGAAGAACCAGATCGCGAACGGGATCGCGGCGAACATGCCGTGGAACGCGCCGACGCTGAAATGATCGGCGCCCGACCAGCCGCCCTTCATGAAGTTGCTCCACGCGAAGCCCGGCGACACGACGCCCATGAACACCAGCAGCTCGAAGATCGCGAACAGCGTGACGACCAGCTCGAACGTCGCGGCGATCTGCACGCCGACGATGTTCAGCGCCATGAACACGAGATACGCGCCCATCGCCGCGTGTTTCGGTTCGAGCCCCGGAAACTGCACGTGCAGGTACGCGCCGATCGCGAGCGCGATCGCGGGCGGCGCGAACACGAACTCGACGAGCGTCGCGGCGCCGGCGAGATAGCCGCCCGCCGGGCCGAACGCGCGGCGCGCATACGCGAACGGGCCGCCCGCGTGCGGGATCGACGTCGTCAGCTCGGTGAAGCTGAAGATGAAGGTGGTGTACATCGCCGCGACGAACAGCGCGGTGACGACGAAGCCCAGCGTGCCGGCGCTCGCCCAGCCGTAGCTCCAGCCGAAGTATTCGCCTGAAATCACGAGGCCGACCGCGATGCCCCACAGTTGCCAGGTCCCGAGCGTCTGCTGCAGCGCGGGCTGGCCGGACGACTTGGCGCCGGCGGCGGGCCGGCCATTCGACTCTGCTTTCATCGGATTCTCCTGAAAGGCGCCGGCCTGCGGGCCCGCGCGACTGAGAATCGATGCTAGAGAGTCATTAAACGACGTGTTATCGAAATTCGGCAAAGATGACGGCTGACGTTTCGCTGACGGCAACGGTGGGCGGTGGGCGGCTCTCCACGAGCGTCGTGCACACACCGTCCGGCCGCGCGAAGCGGCCGGACGGCCGACGCGTCACCGGCGTTACTGACCGCCGCCGCGCTGGTTGAACCAGCGGTCGAGCAGCTTGCCGGCCGCCTCGCGGCCGCCGAGGCCGAACGACAGCGCGACCGCCACCGCGATCGCGCCGAGCACGAGGCCGAACGCGAGCTGCACGATCTCGTTGGCGATGCCCATCGCGCGCAGCCCCATCGCGAACACCAGGCCGAGGATCGCGAACTGCGCGATCCGTGCGAACAGCACGCTGTGCTCGCGGTCGGCCTGCTCGATCACGCGGCGCGCGAGGCCCGCGAGCCATACGCCGATCACGAGGATCACGCCGCCCGTCAGCACATGGCCGCCGAATTCGATGAACAGCGTGACGACGTCGCGCACCTGCGTGAAGCCGAGCCGGTTCGCGGCCTCCACCGATGCGAACAGCATCGCGAAGAACACGATCAGCCGCGCGACCAGCACCGACGGTTGCAGGATCCCCGAAAACACGCGCTCGACGCCGAGCACGGCCGGCAGCCCGTCGGCGCCGGCGGCTTCCAGCAGCTTCTGCGCGAGCGACGCGACGAAGCGCGCGAAATAGAACGTGACGAGCACGATCACGATCGCCGCGACGATGTCGGGCACCGCGCTGAGGAACTGGTTCAGCATGTTGGTGGCGGGAATCGAGATCGCGTCGATCTTCAGCGCGTCGAGCGCGGAGATCAGCGTCGGCACGAACACGAACACGTAGACGATGGTGCCGATCAGGCTCGACACGCGCACCGGCGTCGGGCTGTCGAGGCCCTGCGTGAGGCGATCGGCGCCTGCGGCAACCAGCAGGTTCGTCACGAGGCCGCGCAGCACGCGCGCGACGACCCAGCCGACGAAGCCGATCACCGCGGCCGCGAACAGGTTCGGCACGATCGCGAGCAGCCTGTCGACCATCCCCTGCACCGGCGACAGCAGGCCGGACAGCGCGAACGACGCGAGAATCGCCGGCAGGAACATCAGGATCACGAGCCAGAACAGCACGTCGCCGAGATAGCCGCTCATCGGCTGCATGCCCGCGCTTTCGGACAGCTTGTCGTCGACCTTGCTCGCCTTCAGCGCACGGTTCGCGAGGCTGCGCAAGAGCGACGCGATCAGCCACGCGATCAGCGTCAGCGCCGCGCCGCCGATCAGGTTCGGCAGGTAGTTGACGATGTGGGTGACGAGCAGCGAGAACGGATTGGACACCGCGTACAGGTTGAGCACGTTGAAGATGCCCACCGCGGTGACGAGCAGCACGAGCCAGAACAGCCCGCCGGCGATGATCCGCTCGACGCGCGCGCCCTGGCCGGTGCTTTCGTTGATCCGCTGATCGACCTTCAGCGCGTTGAGCAGCCGGAGCGCGCCGGCCCGCACCGCGACGGCGATCAGCCAGCCGATCACCAGGATGCCGATCGCGCCGGCAATCTTCGGCAGGTATCCGCCTAGCGTGGTCTGCAGCGACGTGATGAAGCTGGAAGCATCCATTTCTTCTTCTCCCGAAAAACGTGGCGTTGCGATTGAACATCGACGAACTACCTGCGTACTTCGAAAACCGTGCGTTGCCGCCCCAAGCAACTTACCCGAGAAAAATGACGCGATCACCCGATTTCACCGTCTTTAACTTTAGACATATCTCGACGGGGACGAGACCCCATTTCGGCGAAATTAAAAAGGGGCAGATTTTGTTGGCCTACGCATCTCCGCAAGATTTATCAATCGGCGGCGTGCTACCGTGACGTCGATTCCTGCCGGGGGACGCACGCATGACCGTCGACACGAAAGCCGAAACGCCCGCGTGGACCCGCTATGCAGCACGCATCGCGCGCGTTCACGACCACATCCGCACGCACCTCGACGACACGCTCGACCTGAACCGGCTCGCCGACATCGCGTGCCTGTCGCCATATCACTGGCAGCGCGTCTATCGCGCGCTGTACGGCGAGTCGATCGTGCTGACGGTGCGGCGGATGCGGATCGTGCGCGCATCGGAGGACCTCGTCTGCACGGCGCTGCCGCTCGACGCGATCGCCCGGCGCGCCGGCTACGGTTCGACGCACGCGTTCGCACGCGCATTTCGGGATGCTTACGGCGTGCCGCCCGCGCAGCACCGGCGCGCCGGGGTCCACCGGCCGATCTATCCGTTACAGCGAGGAGAGGAAGACATGTTCAAGCATGAAGTCGAGATCCGGCGGCAGCCGGAATTGCGCGGTTATGCGGTGGCGCATACGGGCGCTTACCTGAAGGTCGGCGACGCGTTCGGGCAGATTGGCGCGTGGGTCGGGCAGCACGGGTTGATCGGCCCCGGCGCAAAGATGATCGGGATCTTCTACGACGATCCGGACACCACGCCCGAAGCGCAATTGCGAGCGAAAGCGTGCTTCGTGCCGGCCGGCGGCGCGCCGGACGTCGAGCCGACGCCGCCGGTCGAGCGCATCACGATCGCGGGCGGCGAGTATGCGGTGCTGCTGCATACCGGGCCGTATGCGGACCTCAAGACCGCTTACCAGTGGCTGTACGGCGACTGGCTGCGTCACTCGGGCCGCGAAGCCGCCGATGCGCCGCCGTTCGAGCTGTATCTGAATACGCCGATGGATGCGGCGCCGGCCGACCTGCGCACCGAGATTCATTTGCCGCTGCGTTGAGCGCAGGTCCCGGGTTCGGGGTTCGGGACTCGGAGCGAGCCCGCACGCCGTGGCCCGGCGACGCCCGTTGCAGGCGCCACGCCGCCCTTGAAGATCGGCCGTCACAACCGGCATCGAGGCCGACGATCGAGCCTTACCCGGCCTGCGTGCCGCAGCCCGGACAGAAGCGCGCGTCAGCGGCCAGTGCCGCGTGGCAGCGGCTGCATGCCTTGCCCCGCTGCGCGACACCGCACTGCGCGCAGAATCGCGCATCCGCCGCGTTGATGGCGCCGCAGCCCGCACAGGCGAGCTGACGCAGCGGCAAGTTGCTGCCGGGGCCGCCCTGCGCGTCGGCCGACGGCTGCCAGCCCCAGCCGTGACGATCGCGGCCGCGCGCATCGTGGCCGCCATGGCCTTCCCGGCCCGCTCCGCCATGATGCCCGCCGCTACCGTGGCCGCTTCCATGCCCACCGCCATGACCGCCTCCGTGGCCGCCCAGGATCCGTTTCAGAAAGCTCATCGCCCGCTCCTCGTCACTGCGTCCGCGCGCTGTCGAACACGCCCGTCTTCGATAGCAGCCGCAAGCCGTTGCCGACGACGATCAGGCTCGCACCCGCATCGGCGAACACGGCCATCCACATCGTGCCGAGCCCGGCGACCGTCAGGCCGAGGAACACGATCTTCACGCCGAGCGCGAAGCCGATGTTCTGCACCAGCACGCGGTGCGTCGCGCGCGACAGCCGCACGAACGCGGGAATCTTGCGCAGGTCGTCGTCCATCAGCGCGACGTCGGCCGTCTCGATCGCCGTGTCGGTGCCCATCGCGCCCATCGCGAAGCCGATGTCGGCGCGCGCGAGCGCCGGTGCGTCGTTGATCCCGTCGCCGACCATCCCGACCGCGCCCGCGCCGCCCGCCGACAATTCCTCGACCGCCGCGAGCTTGTCCTCGGGCAACTGGTTGCCGCGCGCATCGTCGATGCCGGCCTGCTGCGCGATCGCCTGCGCGGTGTGCGGGTTGTCGCCGGTCAGCATCGCGGTGCGGATGCCGAGCGCGTGCAGGTCGGCGATAGCCGCGCGGCTGGTGTCCTTGATCGTGTCGGCCACCGCGAAGATGCCGAGCACGCGCGTGTCGTCGACCAGCATCACGACGCTCTTGCCCTGCCGCTCGAGTGCGTCGAGCTTCGCCTCCAGCGCCGGCGAGCAGCGTTCGAGCTCCTCGACGAGCCGGTGGTTGCCGAGCCAGTAGCGCGCGCCGTCGATCGTGCCGCGCACGCCACGCCCGACGATTGCTTCGAATTCCTCAACATCGGAGAACGCTGCCGTCTGCGCGTCGCGCGCCGCCGCGGCGATCGCCTGCGACACCGGATGATCGGAGCGCGCCGCAAGGCTCGCGCCGAGATGACGCACGCGCGCCGCGTCGACGTCCGTCGCATGCAGGTCGAAATCGGTCTGCACCGGCTTGCCGTGCGTGATCGTGCCGGTCTTGTCGAGCGCAAGCCACGCGAGCTTGCGGCCTTCTTCCAGATACACGCCGCCCTTCACGAGAATCCCTCGCCGTGCGGCGGCCGCGAGCCCCGACACGATCGTCACCGGCGTCGAGATCACCAGCGCGCACGGGCACGCGATCACGAGCAGCACCAGCGCGCGGTAGATCCAGTCGTGCCACGCGCCGCCCATGACGAGCGGCGGCGCCACCGCGACCAGCAGCGCGACCGCGAACACGATCGGCGTATAGACGCGTGCGAACCGGTCGACGAAGCGCTGCGTCGGCGCCTTCGCGCCCTGCGCTTCCTCGACCGCGTGGATGATCCGCGCGAGCGTCGAGTTGGCGGCAACCGCCGTCACGCGATAGTCGAACGAACCCGCTTCGTTGATCGTGCCCGCGTACACCGCATCGCCTGCCGTCTTGTCGACCGGCAGGCTCTCGCCGGTGATCGGCGCCTGGTTCACCGTCGAGCGGCCCGCGACCACTTCGCCGTCCAGCCCGATCCGCTCGCCCGGCTTCACGCGCACGATCGCGCCGAGCGCGACCCGCGCGGCCTCGATCGTGCGCCACGTGCCGTCGATGTCCTGCACGGTCGCGGTGTCCGGTGCGAGCTGCATCAGGCCCTGGATCGCATTGCGCGCGCGATCGAGCGACTTCGCCTCGATCAGCTCGGCGATCGTGAACAGCACCATCACCATCGCGGCTTCCGGCCACTGGCCGATCGCCATCGCGCCCGTCACCGCGATGCTCATCAGCGCGTTGATGTTCAGGTTGCCGTTACGAATCGCGATCCAGCCTTTCTTGTAGGTGGTCAGCCCGCACGTGAGCACGGCCGCGAGCGCCAGCACCGCCGACAGCCACACCGGCAGGCCGGCCCAGCTCACGGCCTCGGACGCGATCGCGGCGACGCCGGCGACCGCGAGCGGCCACCACGGCTTCGCGGGCGGCGGCGCGACCGGCGTTGCCGGCGCGTCGGCCGATGCGGCCTCCGGCGTCATCCCGAGCGTACGGATCGCGCTTTCGATCGCAGGCTGCGCACCGGCCACGTGGTCGACGGTCAGCATCCGCTGCATCAGGTTGAATTCGAGCGCCGACACCTGCTGCATCCCGCCGAGCTTCTTGCGGATCAGCGTTTCCTCGGTCGGGCAGTCCATCTGCATGATCCGGAACGCGGAGCGCACATGACCCGACGCGGTCGCGCGCGCGGCCGGCAGCGGTACGAGCGTCAGCGCGGCCGGCGCGCAGCAGGCGCCGGCCGCGTGGTCGTGATCGTGATCGTGATCGTGATCAGCATGGTCATGCGTGGCATGGCCGTGTGCCGCGTGGTCGTGCGAGCTCGCCGCGCCGTGCCCGTGCCCGTCGTCGTGCGCGTGGCCATGCGCATCGCCATGCCCGTCGCCGTGCGCGTGGCCGGCACGGTCACCGTGGTCGTGCCCGGCGAGGTTCGCCGATGCCTGATCGTGGTCATGGTCGTGGCCGCATCCACGCGACTGCCCGTCGCGCGCCGCGTCGCCGTGCGCGTGCTCGCCGGCCGCCGACGCCGCGTCGCCAACAGTCGCCGCCTGCGGGTCGCGCGCATCGGCGCAGCAGGTCTCGGCGCCGCCGGCATGACGGTGTCGTGGGTCGTGGGTACGCTGCGCGTCGGTCATGACAACCTCCTCTATGGCTTGACGGAGTACAGTTAACACCCTGAAGCCACTACAAGGTCAACCCTTGCAAAGGAGAAAGCCATGAAGATCGGCGAACTGGCCAAGGCGGCCCGCTGCACGCCCGAGACGATCCGCTTCTACGAGAAGGAGGGGTTGATGCCGGATGCGGAGCGCACCGATTCGAACTACCGCAACTACACCGACGTGCACGTCGAGCGGCTGCGCTTCATCCGCAACTGCCGCGCGCTCGACATGGCGCACGACGAAATCCGCGCGCTGCTGCAGCTCACCGACACGCCCGCCGACCCATGCGATTCGATCAACGCGCTGCTCGACGAACACATCGGCCACGTCGATGCGCGCCTCGCGGAACTGACGCATCTGCGCGACCAGCTCACCGAATTGCGCCGCCAGTGTGTCGGCGAACATTCGGTCGAGGACTGTGGAATCGTTCACGGTCTCGCGACGATGGAAACCGTCGCGCCGGCCGCAAAGCGCTCGCACCTTGGCTGAAACCCTTGTGAAATATGATAGTCTAGTTGATACTAGTTATATATTTACTAGATATAACAGAACTATTCATGTCAACAAGCCGCCCGTCTCCGCTCGCACTCGCGGTCCTCGCGACGCTTACTGAAACGCCGATGCATCCATACGGAATGCTGCAGCAGTTGAAGGCGCGCGGCTACGACGAAGTCGTCAACGTGCGGCAGCGCACGAGCCTGTACCAGACGATCGACCGGCTGCTGCGCGACGGGTTGATCGCCGTGCACGACACCGAGCGCGACGGCGCGTTTCCCGAGCGCACGCTGTACACGCTGACCGAAGCCGGACATACGGCCGGCCAGGCATGGCTGCATGCGCTGCTCGCGGAGCCCGCGCGCGAGTTTCCGGCATTCGGCGCCGGCCTCGCGTTCCTGCCGCTGCTCGATGCCGACGATGCACGCCGGCAACTCGAGCGCCGCATCGCAGCGCTCGAAGCCGAACGCGAACGTCTCGAGTCGCTGCGCAACGCCGCGCAGAACGACCAGGTGCCGCGCCTGTTCCTGCTGCACAACGAGCATGCGCTCATGCTGCTGAACGCGGAGCTCGACTGGGCGCGCAGCGTCGTCGAACACGTGAAGATCGGCGCGCTGCGCTGGGTCGACGGCTGACGCGCAGCCATCGACGCGCGCCGCTCAAAGCACCTTGCCGGGGTTGAGCACGCCGACGGGATCGAGCGCGGCCTTCAGGCGCCGCATCAGGCCGATTTCCGCTTCACTGCGCGTGTGCGCGAGATAGGCGCGCTTGAGCATGCCGATGCCGTGCTCCGCCGACACCGAGCCGCCCATGTCCCGGACGACCGTGTAGACGCAGCGATCGATCGCATCGGCGTTGGCGTCGCCCATGCCGTCGAGCGATACGCCGACATGCACGTTGCCGTCGCCGACGTGGCCGAAGCACAGGCACACGATGTCGGGCCAGGCCGCGCGCAACGCCGCTTCGCAGCGCTCGGCGAACAGGCCGAGTTCGCCCGTCGGCAGGCTCACGTCGAAGTTCACCAGATGCGGCAGCGCATCGATTGCGAGGCCTTCGCGCAGGGTCCACAAGTCGCGCGCCTGCCGCTCCGACGTCGCCAGCGCCGCATCGTCCACGAGCCCCGCGTCGATCGCATCCGCCAGGCCGTTTTCCAGCGCCGCGCACGCATCGCCGCCCGGTGCGCTCGTCGCGCACTCGATCAGCACCGCGAAGCCGCCGTCGCCCGCGAACGGCGCGACGACGCCGGGCGTATGACGCGCCACGTAGTCGTAGAAGGCCGGCCACATCGCTTCGAAACTGACGAGCTCGGGCAGTGCGCGCAGACGGTTCCACAACCCGACCACGGCATCGTAGCCGTGCACGCGACAGAGCGCGGTGGCCGGCGCGGCCAGCTTCGGATGCAGCCGCAGCACGGCACGCGTGACGATGCCGAGCGTGCCTTCGCTGCCGATGAACAGCTGCTTCAGGTCGTAGCCCGCGTTGTTCTTCAGCATCCGGTTCATCGACGACACGACGGTGCCGTCGGCGAGCACGGCTTCCAGGCCGAGCACCTGCTCGCGCATCATGCCGTAGCGGATCGCGCGCGTGCCGCCCGCGTTGGTCGCGAGCATGCCGCCGATCTGGCACGAACCGCGTGCGCCGAGATCGACGCCGAACGTGAAGCCCGCCGCGTCCGCTGCCTCCTGCACCGTCTGCAGCGGCGTCCCGGCGCGCACCGTCATCGTGCCCGCCGCCGCGTCGATCGACTCGACGCCCGCGAAACGCTCCATCGACAGCACGATCTCGCCGCCCAGCGCGACCGCGCCGCGCGCGAGCCCGGTGAGGCCGCCCTGCGGCACGACCGGCTGCCCGAGCCGCGTGCACAGCGCGAGCGTGCGCGACACGTCGTCGACGCTGCGCGGCCGCACCAGCGCACGCGGCCGCACGCCGGCCGGCTCGTTGTACGTGGTGAAGTAGCGCGGATCGATCTCGGCCGCCCGCGTGACCAGCGTGTCACCCAGCGCGGCGACGAGCGCCGCCTCGAGCGCGTCGTCCGCCGGCGCGGCTACATCGTGGCCGCCACGCGCGGCGGCCGTTTCCAGGCTCTGCATCGTGCGGGTCCGCTTACTTGGTGGAGATGTCGATGTCGCCGAAGTACTTCTGGCCGAGCGACTTCACCGTGCCGTCCGCCTTCAGCTTGTCGATCGCCGCATCGAGCTTCCCCTTCAGCGCGTCGTCGCCCTTGCGCAGGCCGAACGCGATCCCGCTGCCGAGAATCCGGTCGTCGCGCACCGGCTGGCCGACGAACGCGAAGCCCTTGCCGTCCGGGCGCGACAGGAAGCCGCGCTGGCCGGCCGGCGCGAGCACCAGCGTCGCGTCGAGGCGGCCCGACACGAGGTCGGCATACACCTGGTTCTGGTCCTGGTACGCGACGATCGACACGCCGGCCGGCTCCCAGTGCGCCTTCGCGTAGGTTTCCTGGATCGACGCCTGCAGCACGCCGACGCGCTTGCCCTTCAGCGCTTCCGGCGTCGGCAGCAGGCCGCTGCCGGTGCGCGCGATCAGCTGCGTCGGCACGCGGTAGATGATCGTCGTGAAGTCGATCGCCTGGCGCCGCTGCTCGGTCGCGTTCATCGCCGAGTTGATCGCGTCGAACTTGCGGCCCTGCAGCGCGGGAATGAGCCCGTCGAACGACGTCTCGACCCACTTGCACGACAGCTTCGCGGTCTGGCAGACGGCATTGCCGACGTCGATGTCGAAGCCCTGCAGGTCGCCGTTCGGCGCCTTCGACTCGAACGGCGGATATTGCGCCTCGAGGCCGAAACGCAGCGTTTGCCCGTCGGCCGATGCCGCGCCGGAGCCGAGCGCGCACGCGAATGCGAACGCGAGTTTGAGGGTGTGTGCATGCTTCATCGTGATCTCCTGGCTGGCCGGTCGGCGCCGCGCTTCGGCACGTGCGCCGGTCCCGTCCGTGACTTTCGGTGCGACGTACACGTCGCCTGCTTGGGTGCGGGCCGCGCCCGCGATTACAGCGAACGCAACCGCCGCGCGCCCTCGATCAGCGTCGCGTCGTCCTTCGAGAAACTGAGGCGGATCACGCCCGCGTCGGTGCCGTCGGTGTAGAACGCCGACAGCGGAATCGTCGCGACGCGCGCATCGCGGATCAGGCGCAGCACGAAGTCGCTGTCGCGCTCGTCCGAGAAGTGGCGGAACCGCGCGAGCATGAAGAACGAGCCTTCGCTCGGCAGCAGCTCGAAGCGCGACCCGGCCAGCTCGCGCGCCAGCAGGTCGCGCTTGGCCTGGTAGAACGCCGACAGGCCGAGATAGCTTTCCGGCCGCGCGAGGATCTCCGCGAACGCGACCTGCATCGGCGTATCGGCCGAAAACACCATGAACTGGTGCACCTTGCGGATCTCGTCCATCAGTTCGGCCGGCGCGACGCAATGCCCGACCCGCCAGCCCGTCACGTTGAACGACTTGCCGAACGACGACACGATCACGCTGCGCTCGGCCAGCTCGCGGTGACGCGCGACGCTCTGGTGCTGCGCACCGTCGAACACGACATGCTCGTAGACCTCGTCCGACAGCACCACGATGCCGGTATCGCGCGTGAGCTGCGCGAGCCGTTCGAGATCGTCGGCGGAGAACACGGTCGCGGTCGGGTTGTGCGGCGTATTGACGACGATCATCCGCGTGAGCGGCGTGATCGCGGCGGCCACTTCGTCCCAGTTCACGCGGAAATGTTCGGGCGACAGCTTGATCGCGACCGGCGTCGCGCCCTGCATCCGCACGATCGGCGCATAGCTGTCGAACGACGGCTCGAAATAGATCACTTCGTCGCCCGGATGCACGAGCGCGCTGATCGCCGCGTAGAGCCCCTCGCTCGCGCTCGCGATCACCGTGATCTCGGTGCCCGGGTCGTAGCGCGTGCCGTACAGCGCCTCGGTCTTCTCCGCGAGCCGTTCGCGCAACGACGCGAGGCCGGCCATCGGCGCGTACTGGTTGTGGCCGTCGCGCATCGCGCGCGCGACGCCGTCGACGAGCGCCGGATCCGGCGCGAAATTCGGCGCGCCCTGCGACAGGTTCAGCGCATCGTGCTGTGCGGCAAGCTGGCCGATCACCGTGAAGATCGTCGTCCCGACGTCCGGCAGTTTCGAACGGGGCCTGGTGGCGCTTCGCATGAGTTCTCCTTCTGATGTCCTTCGGGCCGGCCCGTGCGATGCGCGCGGCCGGTCTCATCGGGGATGATTTAGCCCGAGCCAATATCGGCGGACAACCGAAAGTTCGTCATGGCGGCCATGCGTTTTTCTCATGAGCGGCCATACGCTTGGCTCGACGCCAAGGCCGAGTGACCGGCAATGCATGCGAATCGGGCATTTCCCTGGACGCGCGCGGCCACGCCGCGCGTCACGCGCCCGCGGCCGCCAGATAGGCGCTCAGCACGGCCCGCAACTCGCCGCGCAACGCCTCGAGGTCCAGTGCCGGCCCGAGCGTGAGCAGCGCCTGGGACACGCCGCCGTAGCAGACCGCATGCGCCATCCGGGCGATCCCGTCGAGCCGCGCGGCCGGCGGCGGATCGGCGACCTGCGCGAGCGCGTCGCGCCACAGCGCGACAAAGGCGTCGTAATGGCGCCGGTACGCGGCGAGCGGCGACACCTGCCACTCCAGCGCGAAGAACGCGCCCCACAGCGCGGCGTCGGCGCCGATCGCGTCGACCTGCATGTCGGCGAGCGCGGCCGCGAGCTCGGCGCGCGGCGCGCCGCGCAACCCGTGCGCCGCATCGCGCAGCCGGTCGGCCAGCGCCAGCACGCGCCGGTGGATGCACAGCGCGGCGAGGCTCTGCTTGTCGCCGAAGTATTCGTAGAAGGTGCCGACGCTCACGCCCGCGACGGCCGCGATCTCGCGAATCGTCGCCTTCGCGTAGCCGCGCTCGAGCAAAAGCTGAACGAAGGCCTGCTGGAGCGCGTCGGACGTGGCCTGCGCGCGCGACTGGCGCGGCCGGCGACGCAGCGCGGGCGCGGGTTGCGCCGCCGGCTGGCCGGGCGGCGCCGGAACCTGAACATGTCGCGGCGGCATATTTGCTACTCTGAAATTCAGCGGAAACGCGTTTGACCGGCAGACCGCGACGCACGAGACCGGAGACAGCCCGATGACCGAATCGACCCGAGACGTCACGAACCAGTTCGACGAACTGGTCGACTATAACCTCTTCGCCACCGACGTCGCGCTGCGCGACGCACTCGCCCGCGCGGGCGCCGACTGGGCCGTGCCGCGGCTCGACGCGTACGGCGCGCGGCTCGGCAGCGCCGACACCGCACAGCTCGCCGACGAAGCGAACCGCCACGCGCCGGAACTGAACGCGTTCGACCGGCGCGGCCGGCGCATCGACCGCGTCGACTTCCATCCGGCCTGGCACACGCTGCTCGGCATGTACCGCAACGAAGGCTTCGTGTCGCTCGCGTTCCGCGACACGCGCCCCGGCCGCTGGGCCGCGACCGCGGCCGGCTTCTACCTGCACGGCCAGATCGAGGCCGGCACGCTGTGCCCGGCGACGATGACGCAGGCCGCGATTCCGGTGCTGCAGAAGGAGCCGGCGCTCTGGGGCCTGCTGCGCGACAGGCTGTACAGCGACGACTACGATCCGCGCGACGTGCCGGTCGCCGACAAGCGCTCGATCTGGTTCGGCATGGGGATGACGGAGAAACAGGGCGGCTCCGACGTGCGCGCGAACACGACGCTGGCGACCCCGGTCGGCGCGGGCGGGCGCGGCGGCGAATACCGGCTGCGCGGCCACAAGTGGTTCTTCTCCGCGCCGATGTGCGACGCGCACCTGGTCGTCGCGCGCACCGAAGCAGGCAGCCCGTCATGCTTCTACGTGCCGCGCTGGCGGCCCGACGGCACGAAGAACGCGGTCGAGATCCAGCGGCTGAAGAACAAGATCGGCAACCGCAGCAATTCGAGCAGCGAAATCGAGCTGAACGACGCATGGGGGATCATGCTCGGCGACGAAGGCCGCGGCATTCCGACCATCATCGAGATGGCCACCTACACGCGGCTGAACTGCGTGCTCGGCAGCGCCGCGATGCTGCGCCAGGGCGTCGTGCAGGCGATCGCGTACACGCGCCGGCGCCACGCGTTCGGCCGCGCGCTCGCCGAGCAGCCGCTAATGCGCACCGTGCTCGCCGACCTCGCGCTCGAAAGCGAGGCCGCGCTCGTGCTCGCGATGCGCCTCGCCGACGCGTTCGAGCGCGACGACGCGCCGCGCGAACGCGCGTGGAAGCGGATCGTCACGCCCGCCGCGAAATTCTGGGTCTGCAAGCGCGCGGTCGAGCTGACCGGCGAGGTGATGGAGGTGTTCGGCGGCAACGGCTACGTCGACGATGGGCCGATCGCGCGCCTGTTCCGCGAAGCGCCGGTCAACTCGATCTGGGAAGGCTCCGGCAACGTGATGTGCCTCGACGTGCTGCGCGCGGTGTCGCGCGAGCCCGACGCGGCCGCGGCGCTGCTCGCCGAACTGGCCGACCTCGGCGCCGGCGAACCGCGCATCCGCGCGGCGCTCGATACGCTGCGCGCGATGCTCGCGGCGCCGGCCGACACGCTCGAGGCGTCGGCCCGGGTGTTCGCGCAACGGCTGGCGCTGGTCGCGCAGGCGTGCCTGCTGCGGCGCGACGCGCCCGCGTTCGTCGCCGACGCATTCGTCGCGACCCGGCTCGCCGCGCCCGACTGGGGCCGCATCGCGGGCGGCTTCGACCCGCACGCGCTCGACGTCGGCGCGCTGCTGCAGCGCGCGTACGCGGCCTGACGCGCCCGCTCGTCCTCCTCGCGTGGAGCCATGATGAACCTCGTCGCCGCCCTCGACCGCGCCGCCCGTGCGACGCCCGACAAGCCGTTCCTGATCCACGACGACACGGCGATCACGTACGCCGCCGCGCGCGAGCGTTCGCATCGCGCGGCGGCCGTGCTGAGCGCACTCGGCGTCGCGGCCGGCGACCGCGTCGCCGCGATGTGCCTGAACACGCCCGCGTTCGTCGACCTGATGTTCGGCGCGTGGCGGCTCGGCGCCGCGTTCGTGCCGATCAACCACAAGCTGCAGGCGCCGGAAGTCGACTACGTGCTCGAGCACAGCGGCAGCAAGGTGCTCCTGTTCGACGCGGCGCTCGCGCCGGTGCTGGCGCGCGTGATCCATCCGGTGCGGCGGCTCGTCACCGAAGGCGACGCCGCCGGCACGCCGAACTTCGACGCGATGCGCGCGGCGATGGACGGCGTCGCGGGCATCGAGCCGGCCGACGGCGACGTCGCGCAGATCCTCTACACGTCCGGCACGACCGGCCGCCCGAAAGGCTGCGTGCACAGCCATCGCACCGTGACGCTCGCAGCGATGCAGGCGGCGCTCGCGACCGGCATCGGCCGTAACGAACGCACGCTGATGGCGATGCCGATCTGGCATTCGTCGCCGCTGAACAACTGGTTCGGCGGCACGCTGTACGCAGGCGGCACCGTCGTGCTGCTGCGCGAATACCATCCGCTGCGCTTCCTGCAGGCCGTCGAGCGCGAACGCGTGACGCTGTATTTCGGCGCGCCGGTGTCGTATACGCTGCCGCTCGACACGATCGAGCGCTTCGCGGCGTTCGACCTGTCGAGCGTGCGCGCATGGCTGTACGGCGGCGGCCCGATCGGCGCCGCGCAGGCCGAACGGCTCGCGCATGCGTATCGCAGCAACGCGTTCTTCCAGGTGTACGGAATGACGGAAACGGGCCCGGCCGGCACCACGCTGTATCCGGACGAACAGATCGCGAAGGCCGGCTCGATCGGTCGCCAGGGCGGCCCCGGCGTCGACCTGCGTGTCGTGCGGAGCAATGGCGCCGACGCGCTGCCGGGCGACACCGGCGAGATCTGGCTGAAGGCCGACAGCATGATGCTCGGCTATCTCGACGACCCGGCCGCGACGCGCGCCGCGTTCGCGCCGGACGGCTGGTATCGCACCGGCGACATCGCGCGAATCGATCAGGATGGCTACCTGTTCATCGTCGACCGGCTGAAGGACATGATCGTGACGGGTGGCGAGAACGTCTATTCGAAAGAAGTGGAGGACGTGCTCGACGCGCATCCGGACATCGCGGAAGCGGCCGTCGTCGGCGTCCCGCATCCGGAATGGGGCGAGACGGTCGTCGCGCACGTCGTGCTGCGCGCGAGCGCCGCGCCCGATGCGGATGCGCTGCGCGCGTTCTGCGGCGAGCGGCTCGCCGCGTACAAGATCCCGCGCGAATTCGTGTTCGCGGAAACGCTGCCGCGCACGCCGACCGGCAAGCTGCAGAAGTTCCTGCTGCGCACGCGGCGCGAGCGCGAGTAACGCCGAAGCCAAAGAAAAAGCCACCGGACCCGACGGCCCGATGGCTTTTTCGCACGCGATGCGGGACGGGGCATTGCGACGCCCCCGCCCGCGCTCACGCCATGCTTACTTGCCGCCGATGCTCTTCAGCGGCTTCCACTCGCCCTTCTCGACCTTGTACATCGTGATGCCGCCGTTCTTCAGGTCGCCCTTCGCGTCGTACGCGACGTGCGACGACGTGACGCCAGCCATGTCGGTCTTCGCGAGCACCGGCAGGTACTTCGCCGGATCGGTCGAATCGGCCTTCTTCATCGCGTTGAGCATCGCCATCGCGCCGTCGTACGCGTACGGCGAGTACGTCTGCACTTCTTCGCCGAAGCGCTTCTTGTACTTGTCGGCGTAGGTCTTGCCGCCCGGCATTTCTTCCAGCGGCAGGCCTGCCAGCGATGCGATCGTGCCGTCGGCCGCGTTGCCCGCGATCTTCAGGAACGTCGGCGTCTTCACCATTTCGCCGCTCATCAGCGGTGCGGTGATGCCGAGCGTCTTCATCTGCTTGACCATCGGCGCTGCCTGCGAATCCGCGCCGCCGTAGTAGACGAGGTCCGGCTTCGCGGCCTTCAGCTTGGTCAGGATCGCCTTGAAGTCGACCGCCTTGTCGTTCGTGAATTCGCGGTCGACGATCGTCGCGCCGCCGGCCTTCGCGGCCTTCTCGAACTGGTCGGCGAGACCCTGGCCGTAGGCCGTGCGGTCGTCGACGATCGCGATCTTCTTCATGCCGAGATCCTTCGACGCGAAGGTGCCCGCCACCGAGCCCTGCTGCGTGTCGGACGTCATCATGCGGAAGGTCGTCTTGTAACCCTGCTGCGTGTATTCCGGCGCCGTCGCCATCGCGATTTGCGGAATGCCGGCGTTCGCGTAGATGCGCGAAGCGGGAATCGTCGTGCCCGAGTTGAAGTGGCCGAGCATGCCCTTGATGCCGTCGTCGACGAGCTTCTGCGCGACCGTCGTGCCGGTGCGCGGGTCAGCCTGGTCGTCCTGCGTCTCGAGCACGAACTTCACCGGCTTGCCGCCGATCTTCGGGCTGGTCGCGTTGAAGTCTTCCAGCGCGAGCGCGATCCCGTTCTGCATATCCTTGCCGTAGTGAGCCTGGGCGCCCGTCATCGGCCCTGCGTAACCGATCTTCACGTCATCCGCATGGGCCGTCCCCGCCAGCGACATGACGGCGACGAACGTCGCGCCTGCCAGCCTTTTCATCGTGTGTTGCATAGCTTCTCCTTGGTACCAGGGTAAATGGAGCGGCTTCGGGATCGCCTTGCCGCTTCCTTTGATTGATCCGAACGGCAAGGATGGTCAGCCGATCGTCATCAAATTCGCATTGCCGCCCGCCGCGGCCGTATTCACGCTCACCGAGCGCTCGGTCAGCAGGCGCTCGAGCGCGTAGTCTTCCGCGTCGCCGTTCTCGAACGCGCCCGCCGACACGCCCTGCACCGACACGATCGGGCCCGGCCGCTGCGCGACGTCCTTCACGAGCGTCTGCAGCTCGTCGCTGTCGCCTTCGAACAGCACCGCGTCGAACGGCGCGTCGGCCTGCTTGCGCACGGCCGCATGCGCCTTCAGCGCAGCCGGCAACGCGGCCACCAGCGCCTCGCCCGCGGCACCGGCGAACAGCGCGCGGTTGCCGGTCGCCAGCACCGCCGCGAACTGCGCGCGCGCACCGCTCGGCGTTGCCGCGACACACAGCACCGTGCCGCGCGGGCCGAGTGTATACGTGTTTCGCTCGCCGGTCGGGCCGGTCAGCACCGCGGTCGCACCGGCCGGCACCTGCGCCAGGTAGCCGTCGCAGCGGGCGGCCAGCGCCGGTTCGCGCTGCTCGATCAGCCAGTCGCGCAGCGCGGTCAGCGCCGTCGCCGGGTTGCTGCGCTGTTCGCCATCGACCGCGCCGTCCGCGATCAGCGTCTGCGCGAGCGAACGCGGCAGGCCCGACGGACGCGTCGCGAGCAGGCGCTGCAGGTACAGCGCGCCGCCGGCCTTCGGACCCGTGCCCGACAGCCCTTCGCCGCCGAACGGCTGCACGCCGACCACCGCGCCGATCACGTTGCGGTTCACGTAGATGTTGCCGACGTGCGCGTTCGAGATCACGTGCGCGATCGTCTCGTCGATCCGCGTGTGGATGCCGAGCGTCAGGCCGTAACCCGTCGCGCGGATCTGCTCGAGCAGCTTGTCGAGCTGGCTGCGGCGATAGCGCACGACGTGCAACACGGGGCCGAACACTTCGCGCTTCAGCTCGTCGATGCTGCCGATCTCGATCAGCGTCGGCGGCACGAACGTGCCGTGCGCGCAGGCTTCCGGCGACGGCAGCTGCGTGACGGTGTGGCCCTTGTCCTTCATCGTCGCGACGTGCGTGTCGATCGTCTGCTTCGCTTCGGCGTCGATCACCGGGCCGACGTCGGTCGACAAGCGGTCCGGGTTGCCGAGCGCCAGCTCGTGCATCGCGCCCTTGAGCATCGTCAGCGTGCGATCCGCGACATCGTCCTGCAGACACAGAACGCGCAGCGCCGAACACCGTTGACCGGCCGAGTCGAACGACGACTGCATCACGTCCGCGACGACCTGCTCCGCGAGCGCCGACGAATCGACGATCATCGCGTTCTGGCCGCCCGTTTCCGCGATCAGCGGAATCGGCTTGCCGTCCGGGTCGAGGCGCGCGGACAGCGTCTTGTTGATCAGGCGCGCGACTTCGGTCGAGCCGGTGAACATCACCGCGCGCGTGCGCGGATCGGCGACCAGCGCCGCACCGACGGTCTCGCCGGTGCCCGGCAGCAGCTGCACCGCGCCGGCCGGCACGCCGGCCTCGCGCAGCAGGCGCACGGCCTGGGCCGCGATCAGCGGCGTCTGCTCGGCCGGCTTCGCGAGCACCGTGTTGCCGGCCGCGAGCGCGGCGGCGACCTGCCCCATGAAGATCGCGAGCGGGAAGTTCCACGGGCTGATGCAGACCACGGGGCCGAGCGGACGGTGCGTGTCGTTCGAGAATTCGTCGCGGATCTGCGCCGCGTAGTAGCGCAGGAAGTCGACCGCTTCGCGGATTTCGGCGATCGCGTTCGGCAGCGACTTGCCGGCTTCGCGCACGATCAGGCCCATCAGCGTGTGCATCTGCGCTTCGAGCAGGTCGGCCGCGCGCACCAGGCAGTCGGCACGCGCATCGACCGGCGTCGCCTGCCAGATCGGTGCGGCGGCGACTGCGTGCGCGAGCGCCGCGCTCACGTGTTCGGCCGTCGCCTCGCTGACCGTGCCGACGATGTCGCGCTGGTCGGCCGGGTTGCGCACGTCGCGCGCCGGGGCGTCGGCGAGCGCGTCGTCGGCGAGCATCGGCGCCGCGCGCCACGGATGGTGCGCGCTCGCCAGCAACGCGGACGACAGCGACGCGAGACGGTGTTCGTTCGACAGGTCGAGGCCCATCGAGTTGGGACGCTCGTCGCCGTACAGGTGGCGCGGCAGCGGAATCTTCGCGTGCGGCGCGCCGAGCGGCACGACCTTCGACGCCTCGTCGACCGGATCGGCGACCAGTTCCTTCACCGACACGGTTTTATCCGCGATGCGGTTCACGAACGACGTGTTCGCGCCGTTTTCCAGCAGGCGGCGCACCAGGTACGCGAGCAGCGTTTCGTGCGTGCCGACCGGCGCATACACGCGGCACGGACGGTTCAGCTTGTCGCGGCCCGTGACTTCCTCGTACAGCGGTTCGCCCATCCCGTGCAGGCACTGGAATTCGTACTGGCCCGGGTAGTAGTTCTGGCCCGCCAGGTGATAGATCGCGGCCAGCGTGTATGCGTTGTGCGTCGCGAACTGCGGGTAGACGGCGTCGGGTGCCGCGAGCAGTTTCTTCGCGCACGCGAGATACGACACGTCCGTGTAGATCTTGCGCGTGTAGACCGGATAGCCTTCGAGGCCGTCGACCTGCGCGCGCTTGATTTCGGTGTCCCAGTACGCGCCCTTGACGAGGCGGATCATCAGGCGGTGACGGCTGCGGCGCGCGAGGTCGATCAGGTAGTCGATCACGAACGGGCAACGCTTCTGGTAACCCTGCACGACGAAGCCGATGCCGTTCCAGCCCGCGAGTTCCGGATCGAAGCACAGCGCTTCCAGCAGGTCGAGCGACAGCTCGAGACGGTCGGCTTCTTCCGCGTCGATGTTCAGGCCGATGTCGTAGCGGCGCGCGAGCAGCGCGAGCGCACGCACGCGCGGCAGCAGCTCGCTCATCGTGCGGTCCTGCTGCGAGCGCGAGTAGCGCGCGTGCAGCGCCGACAGCTTGATCGAGATGCCCGGGCCTTCGTAGATGCCGCGGCCGCCGGCCGCCTTGCCGATCGCGTGGATCGCCTGTTCGTACGACGCGTAGTAGCGCTGCGCGTCCTCTTCCGTCGTCGCCGCTTCGCCGAGCATGTCGTACGAGTAGCGGAAGCCGCGCGCTTCGTACTTGCGGCTGTTGGCCAGCGCCTCGGAAATCGTCTCGCCGGTGACGAACTGCTCGCCCATCAGGCGCATCGCCATGTCGACGCCCTTGCGGATCAGCGGCTCGCCGCCACGGCCGATCAGGCGCGTGAGCGCCGACGAGAGGCCCGCTTCGCTGTTGGTCGTCACGAGCTTGCCGGTGATCATCAGCCCCCAGGTCGCCGCGTTCACGAACAGCGACGGCGCGTGGCCGACGTGCGAACGCCAGTCGCCCTTGCTGATCTTGTCGCGAATCAGCGCATCGCGGGTCGCGCGATCGGGGATCCGCAACAGCGCTTCGGCCAGACACATCAGCGCGACGCCTTCCTGGCTCGACAGCGAAAACTCGTGGATCAGCCCTTCGACGCCGCCGCCCGAGCTCTTCTCGCGCAGCGCCTCGACGAGCTGCGTCGCGAGCGTCTGCACGTCGGCCTGCAGGTTCGCCGGCAGGCGCGCCTGGCCGAGCAGGAACGGCACGCATTCCGGTTCGGGGCGGCGATACGCGGCCGTGATCGCCGCGCGCAGCACCGATTGCGGCTGCACGTTCTGGGCGAACTCGAGGAACGGATGCGGCGAGTTGTCGTCGTCACCGTCCGGCGTCTGGCCGTCGGCGAGCTCCGTCACGCCGCTGCTGCCCGACAGTTCGGGCGGCAGCTGGCCGTGCTCGATCCGCTCGAGGTACGCGAAGATCGCCTGCTTGATCAGCCAGTGGGGAGTGCGCTCGAGACGCGCTGCCGCGTCTTTCAGGCGCGAGCGGAGAAGGTCGTCGACTTTGACGCCAAGAGTCGTGCTTGCCATGGTGGGTTCGTGCGCCGGTGCGAGCCCGGCAATGTGGTGTGAGAGGATGCGCGAAATCCTACGGCACGCAATAAAAAGGTGCAACCGAATTAAGAGATTGGTTGCACCTCGAAGTTACTCAATATAATCAGCCACTTATAAGGTCGCAACCTAGGGGTTGCCCGTGGTGGGCGGATCGGTGTTTTCCCTGATCGAGGGCGAGTTGGTGCGCGTGGGCAACCTTCGGTGTGCGCGGCGGAGGGGAAAGACGGGTTGCACTGGCCGGGTCGGCAGGTACCGCAGGTAGGTATGGAACGCGCCCGGCGGGGATCGCATGCCGCTCGGTGCGGGCGGCGGGGTTGGTGGGTTGGCGGGTTGGCGGGTTGGCGGGTCGGCGGGTCGGCGGGTCGGCGGGTCGGCGGGTCGGCGGGTCGGCGGGTCGGTGGCTCGGCGGCTCGGCGGCTCGGCGGCTCGGCGGCTCGGCGGCTCGGCGGCTCGGCGGCTCGGCGGCTCGGCAGCTCGGCAGCTCGGTACCGAGGAAGCGGCGCGCGGCACGACGACCGCCGCCGCGCCGCTCATATATCGAGCGGATCGACCTCGACGCTCCACCGCAGCACGCCCTTCAGCGCGCGCAGTTCCGGCTGCCATGCGCGCAGCGCGTGCTGCAGCGCGGCCCGCGACGCGCTTTCGAGCAGCAGCTGCGCGCGGTGGACGTTCGCGACCTTCACGATCGTCATCGGCACCGCGTCGTACACGGTCACGCGATCGGCACCCGGCAGCCCCGGCAACGCGGCCGCGGCCTGCAGCAGGAACGCGAGCGCCGCGTCGAGCGTGCGCCCTTCGGCGCGCAGCAGCGCCTGGTAGACGAACGGCGGCAGGTGCGCGTCGCGGCGCTCGCCGAGCGTCGAATTCGCGAAGCCGACGTAATCCTGCCGGCCGAGCGCGTGATACAGCGCGTGACGCGGATAACGCGTCTGCACCAGCACCTCGCCCGGCAGCCCCGCGCGCCCCGCGCGGCCGCTCACCTGCATCAGCTGCGCGAACAGCCGCTCGCTCGCGCGGAAGTCGTGCGAGAACAGCGCGGTGTCGGCATTGAGCACGCCGACGAGCGACACGCGCTGGAAGTCGTGCCCCTTCGCGATCATCTGCGTGCCGACCAGGATGTCGACTTCACCGGCGTGGACATCCGAGAACAGCGCCTGCGCACTGCCCTTGCGCCGCGTGCTGTCCGCGTCGATCCGCAGGATCCGTGCGCCCGGCACGGCCTCGGCGAGCGCCTCCTCGATGCGCTGCGTGCCGCGCCCGAGCGGCGCGATGTCGACGTTCCCGCATTCCGGGCACGAACGCGGAATGCGCGCTTCCCAGCCGCAGTGATGGCAGCGCAACGCGTGCTCGGGTTTGTGCAGCACGACATAGGCGCTGCAGCGCGGGCAACCGGCGACCCAGCCACACGCGTCGCACGCAAGCTGCGGTGCGTAGCCGCGCCGGTTCAGGAACACGAGGCTCTGCTCGCCGCGCTCGAGCCGCGCCTTCAGCGCCGCGACGAGCGGCCCCGACAGCCCGCCCATCGACGCGCGCCCGCGCCGCCGCTCCTCTTCGAGATCGATCAGCCGCACGGTCGGCAGCGTCGCGTCGGCCACCGCGCGGCGCGACAGCGTGAGCCGCGTGTAGCGCCCCTGCTCGGCCTGCCACCAGGTCTCGAGCGACGGCGTCGCCGAACCGAGCACGACCGGAATGCCGAGATGCTTCGCGCGCCACACCGCGAGATCGCGCGCCGAATAGCGCAGCCCTTCCTGCTGCTTGTACGCGGGCTCGTGCTCCTCGTCGACGACGATCAGCGCGAGCGTCGGCAGCGACGCGAGCACCGCGAGCCGCGTGCCGAGCACGATCCGCGCGCGGCCCGTGTGCGCGGCGAGCCAGTTGCGCGCGCGTTCGCCTTCGGCGAGCCCGCTGTGCAGCGTGACGATCGCGTCGTCGGCGAGCGTGCCTGCGAAGCGCGCGCGAAACGCGGCCTCGAACTGCGGCGTCAGGTTGATTTCGGGCACGAGCACGAGCGCCTGCGCGTCGGGCCGCGCATCGAGCAGCGCGGCGAGCGCATGCAGATACACCTCGGTCTTGCCGCTGCCGGTCACGCCATGCAGCAGGAACGGCGCGAAGCCCTGCGCGGCGCGGATCGCGTCGAGCGCCTCGACCTGCTGGTCGGTGAGCGCCGGCGGCACAGTTCGTCCACCGGTTGTCGACAGGTTATCCACAGCTTTGGGCACAGGCGCGTCGGCCCAGCCGATTTCCTCGATCGCGACCCAGCCGCGCGCCGCCCAGTCGTCGAGCGTGGCCGCCGCCTTCGGGTGCAATGCGCGCGCATCGGGCAGCGTCAGCGAATCGGTGTCGGCGAGTGCCTGCGCGAGCCGCCGCAGCGCGGCCCCGCGCGCGGGCAGTGCGTCGGGGAGCGCCGCGCGGCCGGCTTCGGTCAGCCGGTGACGCACTTCGGGCGCCAGCAGCCGCCCCCAGCGCTCCGCGTCGCGCAGCGCCTGCGGCAACGCCGGCAGCGCGACTTCACCGCGACCGCGCTGGTAGTAGTCGGCCGCGAAGGAGACGAGCGCAAGCCAGTCCGGCGCCAGCGGCGGCAGCTCGGTACAGATCGCGTCGATTGCCCGCAAGCGGGACGGCGGCACGTCGGTGTGAGTCGTCACTTCGCAGACGAGGCCGACGACCTGCCGCTTGCCGAACGGCACCTGCACCAGGGTGCCTGGCTCGGGCGCCGGCTGGACGTCGCAGCGGTAGTCGAACAGGGTGGCGAGCGGATGGTCGAGGGCGACCCGCAGGTAGGTGCCGTCCATCACCGCGCTCCGGCGGCAGCGCACAGCGCACGGACGACTTGCATCCGAGTCCGCATCACGGTGACGGACTTAAAGTAAAACTTCAGATTCGGCGCTAAGTTTTGGATTCGCATTAGGAATCGCCGTATACCCTGACCAGCCTGTGGATAACTTTGTTGAGAACTCCCCGTCCAATCGCCGCAAAGCGCGCGGGGCCGTGCTTTCCGCTGTTTCCGGCCGCCGTGTGCCGCGCCCCGCGGAGCCTTATTCCATAAGGCTGCTATTCAAATTACCCAACCATAGCGAGACAATTCGACCGATGCAGGGCTCTACCGCGCTGCAACGTGGAAAATGTGCATAAGTCAAGTCTTGACAAGCGATGGATCGGCAACCGGGGCGGGGTTGCGCCCTGTTTAGCGCCGACAGCGAAACGCCGTCATCCCGCAGCGCAGCATGACAGCGCTTGCGCTCAGCCCGCCGCTCCGCTACGAATCTTGCGGCTGTGCGTGTGCACTTCGTCGACGAGTTCGGCGACGTGGTCGGGCGACGTGAACTGCGAGATGCCGTGGCCGAGGTTGAATACGTGGCCGGGATGATTGCCGTAGCTGTCGAGTACCGCGCGGGCCTGCTCGCGCACCGCGGCCGGCGGCGCAAACAGGATCGTCGGGTCGAGGTTGCCCTGCAGCGCAACGCGCCCCGCGACACGCTCGCGTGCGGCGCCGAGGTTGACCGTCCAGTCGAGCCCGACCGCGTCGACGCCGGTCGCCGCGATTTCCTCGAGCCACAGCCCGCCGCCCTTCGTGAACGTGATCACCGGCACGCGCTCGCCGTCGTGCTCGCGCTTCAGTTGCGCGACCACCCGGCGGATGTAGTCGAGCGAGAAGCGCTGGTATGCGCCGTCCGCCAGCGCGCCGCCCCACGTATCGAAGATCATCACGGCCTGCGCGCCGGCTTCGATCTGCGCGTTCAGGTACGCGGCCACGGCCTGCGCGTTCACGTCGAGGATGCGGTGCATCAGGTCGGGGCGCGAATACGCCATCGACTTCACCGTGCGGAAGTCGTCCGACCCACCGCCTTCGACCATGTAGCACGCGAGCGTCCACGGGCTGCCCGAGAAGCCGATCAGCGGCACGCGCTGGCGGCCCTGGCCGTCGGTCAGCGCGCGGCGAATCTCGCGCACGGCGCCCGTCACGTAGCCGAGCGTTTCCTCGATGTCGGGCACCGCGAGCTTCGCGACATCGGCCTCGGTGCGCACCGGATGCGCGAACTTCGGCCCTTCGCCGACCTGGAAGTCGAGGCCGAGGCCCATCGCGTCGGGAATCGTCAGGATGTCCGAGAACAGGATCGCGGCGTCGAGCGGGAAGCGCTCGAGCGGCTGCAGCGTCACTTCGGTCGCGTAATCGGGATTCTTCGCAAGGCCGAGGAAGCTGCCGGCGCGCGCGCGCGTCGCGTTGTACTCGGGCAGGTAGCGGCCAGCCTGGCGCATCAGCCAGATCGGCGTGTAGTCGGTCGGCTCGCGCAGAAGCGCACGCAGGAAGGTGTCGTTGAGCAGGGTATGGGCCACGGTAGGAGCGACGATGCGAAGGCAAAGCGGCATTTTACCGGAGCGGGGCCGCACGGCTGCGTATGTCGATGCGATGGCGGCCATATGACGCGCGCGATGGCTCCGTTATGATCGGACGCTGATATCGAACCGATCCACGGAGGAGACCGATGAAGACATTTGCCACGCGCGCCGCACTCGCCGCCGCCACCCTGCTTTGCTGCGCCGCCACGCACGCGCAGGGTACGACCGCACCGTCGTCCGCGGCCGCGGCCGGCTCGCGGCTCGACGACGTGCTCGCACGCGGCACGCTGCGCGTGTGCACGACGGGCGACTACAAGCCGTATTCGTACTACCGGAGCGACAGCCGCTTCGAAGGCATCGACATCGACATGGCCGAGTCGCTCGCGAAATCGCTCGGCGTGAAGGCCGACTTCGTGAAGACGAGCTGGTCGAACCTCACCAGCGACTTCGTCGCGAAGTGCGATATCGCGGTGGGCGGCGTATCGACGACGCTCGAGCGCCAGAAGCGCGTGTTCTTCACGCAGCCGTACGTGGTCGACGGCAAGACGCCGATCGTGCGCTGCGCGGACGCCGACAAGTACCAGACCGTCGCACAGATCGACCGACCCGAGACACGCGTGATCGTGAACCCGGGCGGCACCAACGAGCGCTTCGCGAAGCAGTTCTTCACGCACGCGAACCTGACCGTCTACCCTGACAACGTGACGATCTTCAAGCAGATCATCGCGGGCAAGGCGGACGTCATGGTGACGGACGCATCCGAGACGCTGCTGCAGCAAAAGCTGAATCCGGGCCTGTGCTCGGTGCATCCGGACAAGCCGTTCCAGTTCGGCGAAAAGGCGTACATGGTGCCGCGCGGCGACGTCGTGTTCCAGCAGTATGTCGACCAGTGGCTGCACCTCGCGCTGTCGACCGGCGAATACCAGGCGATCGCCGACAAGTGGCTGAAGTAAGCACGATCGCGGGCGGCAACGGCGGCCGATAGCAGACACGCCCCCGCTATCGCAGCAGGCGAACGGGGCGCGGGCGGTAGTATGGCCGTCCGCCGCCCCCCGTTACACACGGCGCAGGGGGCTGAAGACGTAAAATCGCGAAAATTGGCCGAATAGCCGACTACCGCGCGCGCCGATCACGTTTCAAAATCTTTCTGACGAATGAATCGTCATATGCGATATGTGCCGCGCGATGCACATTCGGGCGTGTAAATCGGCCATTCACCGATGCTGATACGCATGAAAAACGCATTATGTGCAACCGCTGAAAACTCTGCGGAAAAGATGGGTAAATATGACCTTTTTCAGGACCCCGAAAACAGCAAAAAATCCCGGAAAGCCTTATCTGGCGGGCGTTACAACCTGAAACACTTTGTTACCGCGAGGGGTGAGCAATTCGCCCACAATGGCCTCAACGGTTTCAACACGGATGCGGTCTCGTGTGCCAAGTGTGAGCGGACGCGAAGCGCTGCGAGCCAGTCGGTCACGTACCGAAGCCCTTCCGAGGGGCATCCCTGTTGGAGTCGTTTCCGGCCCCCCGCCGGATCCGGTTTCATCTTTGGTCTCCTCGCGCTAACCCCGTAGCGTGTGGTTTTTAGCGGGCTAATAAGCCCGCTTTTTTTCGTCCATCGAAAACGCAACGGCCCGCAGGCCGCCGCGTTTTTCCTGCCGCCGGCCAACCGGCCTCTCACGCGGTCTTCTGCACGTTCAGCTTCAGTTCCTCGATCATCCGGTCGCGCATCACGAACTTCTGCACCTTGCCCGTCACCGTCATAGGCAGCTCGTCGACGAAGCGGATGTAGCGCGGAATCTTGTAGTGCGCGATCTGGCCGCTGCAGAACGCGCGCACGTCGTCCTCGGTCATCTGCTCGTCCGCGCGCAGCACGATCCACGCGCACAGCTCCTCGCCGTATTTCGGATCGGGCACGCCGAACACCTGCGCGCTCTGAATCTTCGGATGCCTGAACAGGAATTCCTCGATCTCGCGCGGATACACGTTCTCGCCACCGCGGATCACCATGTCCTTCAGCCGACCGACGATATTGCAGTAGCCGTCCGCGTCGAGCGTCGCGAGGTCGCCCGTATGCATCCAGCCGTCGACCAGCACCTCGCGCGTCTTCGCGTCGTCGTCCCAATAGCCGAGCATCACCGAATAGCCCTTCGTGCACAGCTCGCCCGTCGCGCCGACCGGCACGATCTCGCCGTTCGGATCGACGATCTTCACCTCCAGGTGCGGCTGGATGCGCCCGACCGTCGTCGTGCGCTTCTCGAGCGGATCGTCGGTCGAACTCTGGAACGACACGGGGCTCGTCTCCGTCATCCCGTACGCGATCGTGATCTCGCGCAAATGCATCTGCGACACGACGCGCTTCATCGTCTCGATCGGGCACGGCGAGCCGGCCATGATGCCGGTGCGCAGCGTCGACAGGTCGAACTTCGCGAAGTCCGGATGATCGAGTTCCGCGATGAACATCGTCGGCACGCCGTGCAGCGCGGTACAGCGTTCGTCGGCCACGGCCGCGAGCGTCGCGACCGGATCGAATGCCTCGCCGGGGAACACCATCGCCGCGCCCTTCGACACGCACGCGAGCACGGCCAGCACCATCCCGAAGCAGTGATACAACGGCACCGGGATGCAGAGCGAATCCTGTTCGGTGAAGCGCATCGCCGCCGCGATCGAGCGTGCGTTGTTGACGACGTTGCGGTGCGTGAGCGTCGCGCCCTTCGGGCTGCCGGTCGTGCCGCTCGTGAACTGGATGTTGATCGGCTCGGTGGCCACGAGCGTCGCGCCGATCGCGTCGAGCCGAGCGACATCGAGCGTGTCGCGGCCGCGCGCCATCACGTCCGCGAAGCGGAACATGCCGGCCGGCGCCGCCTCGCCCATCGAAACGATCGTTCGCAGGCTCGGTACGCGCGCCGCATGCAGGTCGCCCGGCGTCGCGCTCGCGAGCTCAGGCGCGATGGTCTGCAGCATCTCGACGTACGCGGACGTCTTGAAGCGCTCGGCCGCGATCACGGCCTTGCAGCCGACCTTGTTCAGCGCGTATTCGAGTTCCGCGAGCCGGTAGGCCGGGTTGATGTTGA
Organism: Burkholderia sp. Bp9099; assembly: GCF_003857805.1. NCBI lineage: Bacteria > Pseudomonadati > Pseudomonadota > Betaproteobacteria > Burkholderiales > Burkholderiaceae > Burkholderia > Burkholderia sp. Bp9099. Next base: position 96,930 of record NZ_QTPU01000005.1, on the reverse strand, counting down.
CGAGCACCGCGCCGATGCGCGCGGTCGCGAACTGCGTGAGCAGCCATTCGCTGCGGTTCGGCGACCAGATGCCGACGCAGTCGCCCTTCACGATCCCGAGCGCGGCGAGGCCCGCCGCGAGCACGTCGACCTCGTGTGCGAATTCGCGCCAGGTCCAGCGCACCTGCTGTTCGCGAAATACGACGGCCGGACGATCGGGAAAGCGGCCGGCCGTGTCGAGCAGGAACCGGCTGATCGTCGCTTCGGATAGCGGCACGTCGGTCGCGCCGCGCACGTACGACAGTCCGTTTTCGGGCGCGATCAGCGCCCCCTTGCCAAGGTCTGCTGCCATCGATGTCTCCGTCCGTTTTTGTCTGATCGGCCCGGCGCGCGGCTCGCGCGCCTGCCTGCTCCGCCACGATCGCGGCGGACTGCCTCTGCCGGATGATGCCGCGCTCTGCTGACGACACTCTGACATCAAATCGCGGCGGACGGATGAAATAGCACGACCGGACGATACGATCCGGCCCGCAAAAAACAGACGAAAACGACGGGCGAAAAAAAAGCAGCCCGAAGGCTGCTTTCTTTCGCGGGATACGCGCGCGCGGCTCAGTGCCGGCTGCGGATCTTCGCCAGACGCTGGATCGCTTCGAGCTGCGCCATCGCGGTCGCGAGCTCGGATTGCGCCTTTGCGAGGTCGAGGTCCGACTTCGCGTTCTGCAGCGTTTCCTCGGCACGCTTGCGCGCTTCCTCGGCTTTCGCCGCGTCGAGGTCCTTGCCGCGGATCGCGGTATCGGCGAGCACCGTCACGGCGCCCGGCTGCACTTCGAGAATGCCGCCTGCGACGAACACGAATTCGTCGTTGCCGCCCTCGACTTCGATGCGCACCGCACCCGGACGAATCCGGGTGATGAGCGGCGTGTGGCCCGGCAGAATGCCCAGCTCACCCGTTTCGCCCGGCAGCGCGACGAATTTCGCCTCGCCCGAGAAGATCTGCTCTTCCGCGCTGACGACGTCTACTTTGATGGTTGCCATATCGACTCCAATCTCATCCACGGGTTGAGCGTATTGCGGCCGGCGCGAGCAGCCGGAACAAAGTCATCGCTGACTGATTGCTCCGGCCGGCACACGCCGGCTTGCGACTCACTCAAGCCGTTACTGGATCTTCTTGGCCTTTTCGAAGGCTTCGTCGATCGTGCCGACCATGTAGAACGCCTGTTCCGGCAGGTGGTCGCACTCGCCGTCGACGATCATCTTGAAGCCACGGATCGTTTCCTTCAGCGGCACGTACTTGCCCGGCGAGCCCGTGAACACTTCAGCGACGTGGAACGGCTGCGACAGGAAACGCTGGATCTTACGCGCACGTGCGACCGACAGCTTGTCTTCCGGCGACAGTTCGTCCATGCCCAGAATCGCGATGATGTCGCGCAGTTCCTTGTAGCGCTGCAGCGTCTGCTGAACGCGACGGGTGATCGAGTAGTGCTCTTCACCGATCACGTTCGGGTCGATCTGGCGCGACGTCGAGTCCAGCGGGTCGACCGCCGGGTAGATACCCAGCGAAGCGATGTCACGCGACAGAACGACGGTTGCGTCCAGGTGGCCGAAGGTGGTTGCCGGCGACGGGTCGGTCAAGTCGTCCGCAGGGACGTACACGGCCTGGACCGACGTAATCGAGCCCTTCTTGGTCGACGTGATGCGCTCTTGCAGCTTGCCCATTTCTTCAGCCAGCGTCGGCTGATAGCCCACTGCCGACGGCATACGGCCGAGCAGTGCCGACACTTCGGTACCGGCCAGCGTGAAACGGTAGATGTTGTCGACGAAGAACAGCACGTCGAGGCCTTCGTCACGGAAGTGCTCGGCCATCGTCAGGCCGGTCAGCGCGACGCGCAGACGGTTGCCCGGCGGCTCGTTCATCTGGCCGTACACCAGCGCGACCTTGTCGAGAACGTTCGAGTCCTTCATTTCGTGGTAGAAGTCGTTCCCTTCACGGGTACGCTCGCCCACGCCCGCGAACACGGAGTAACCGCCGTGTTCCTTCGCGATGTTGTTGATGAGCTCCATCATGTTGACGGTCTTGCCCACGCCAGCACCGCCGAACAGGCCAACCTTGCCGCCCTTCGCGAACGGGCAGATCAGGTCGATGACCTTGATACCCGTTTCGAGCAGTTCGGTCGACGGCGACAGTTCGTCGAACGCCGGAGCCTTCTGGTGGATCGAACGCGTCGTTTCGCTTTCGATCGGGCCGGCTTCGTCGATCGGACGGCCGAGCACGTCCATGATACGACCGAGGGTCGGCTTGCCGACCGGAACCGAAATCGGCTTGCTCGTGTTCTTCACGGTCAGGCCGCGGCGCAGGCCGTCGGATGCACCCAGACAGATGGTACGGACCACGCCGTCGCCCAGCTGCTGCTGGACTTCGAGCGTCAGTTCCGAGCCATCGAGAATGAGCGCGTCGTAGATCTTCGGCATGCTGTCGCGCGGGAATTCCACGTCGATAACGGCGCCGATGCACTGTACGATCTTGCCTTCTACCAAAGCAGCAGTACTCATCGCTTTTCCTTTAAATACCTGATTCTTTACTCGCGCAAGGGCGCAGTTGTCGTCCGTGGCGCGCGCTTAAACAGCGGCTGCGCCGCCGACGATCTCCGACAGTTCTTTCGTAATCGCGGCCTGGCGGCTCTTGTTGTACACGAGCTGCAGTTCGCTGATCACCGTCTTCGCGTTGTCGGACGCGGCCTTCATCGCGACCATCCGCGCCGATTGCTCGGACGCCATGTTCTCCGCGACGGCCTGGTACACCAGCGCCTCGACGTAACGCACGAGCAGTTCGTCGACGACTGCCTGCGCGTCCGGCTCGTAGATGTAGTCCCACGACGTGGCCGGCGTACCGTCATCGGCTTCGAAGTGTTCCGACGACAGCGGCAGCAGCTGCTCGATCACGGCTTCCTGCTTCATCGTGTTGACGAAGCGCGTGTAAGCGATATAGACCGCCGACAGCTTGCCTTCCGAGTACAGATCGAGCTGCGTCTTCACGGCGCCGATCAGCTTGTCCAGATGCGGGGTGTCGCCGAGGTGCACGACCTGCGACATCACCTTCGCGCCGAAGCGGTTCAGGAACCCGAGGCCCTTGCCGCCGATCGCGGTGGCTTCGACCTTCTGGCCCTTCTCTTCCAGCTCCTTGAACTTCTGCACCGTCGCACGCAGCACGTTGGTGTTCAGACCGCCGCAAAGACCCTTGTCCGTCGTGACGAGGATGATGCCGGCCGTCTGCGCGCCGTCGTTTGCCACCATGAACGGGTGGCGGTACTCCGGGTTCGCACGGCTCATGTGCGCGGCGATGGCACGGACCTTGTCTGCATACGGACGAGCGGCGCGCATGCGTTCCTGCGCGCGACGCATCTTCGATGCAGCCACCATCTCCATCGCCTTCGTGATCTTGCGCGTGTTCTGCACGCTCTTGATCTTGCCGCGAATTTCCTTCATTCCAGCCATAGCTTGCTCCTTGACCGAAGCGGCGCGGGCGCATCAGCACCCGCGCGGCCTCAGTGTGTCACTCGCGGATCAATAGGCACCGGACTTCTTGAAGGATTCGATCGCCGAGCGCAGTGCGCCTTCGTCGTCCTTCGAGAGATCCTTGGTGTCTTCGATGCGCTTGATGAGGTCAGCGTGGCTGGTCTTCAGGTTGTCGCGCAGGCCCTTCTCGAACGACAGCACTTGCTTGACGTCGAGATCGTCGAGGTAGCCGTTGTTCGCGGCGTACAGCGACACGGCCAGTTCCCAGACCTGCAGCGGCTGGTACTGCGGCTGCTTCAGCAGTTCCGTCACGCGGCGGCCGCGCTCGAGCTGCTTGCGGGTCGCTTCGTCGAGGTCCGATGCGAACTGCGCGAATGCGGCCAGTTCACGGTACTGCGCGAGGTCGGTACGGATACCGCCCGACAGCTTCTTCACGACCTTCGTCTGAGCGGCGCCGCCGACTCGCGACACCGACACGCCGGCGTTGATTGCCGGGCGGATGCCTGCGTTGAACAGGTCGGTTTCCAGGAAGATCTGGCCGTCGGTAATCGAGATCACGTTCGTCGGAACGAACGCGGTCACGTCGCCAGCCTGCGTTTCGATGACCGGCAGTGCCGTCAGCGAGCCGCTCTTGCCCTTCACTTCGCCGTTCGTGAACTTCTCGACGTACTCTTCCGACACGCGAGCAGCACGCTCGAGCAGACGCGAGTGCAGATAGAACACGTCGCCCGGGTATGCTTCACGGCCCGGCGGGCGGCGCAGCAGCAGCGAGATCTGACGGTATGCCCAAGCCTGCTTGGTCAAGTCGTCATAGATGATCAGCGCGTCTTGGCCGCGGTCGCGGAAGTATTCGCCCATCGTGCAGCCGGCGTACGGCGCGAGGTACTGCATCGCTGCCGAATCCGAAGCCGAAGCGGCGACGACGATCGTGTATTCCATCGCGCCCGTTTCTTCGAGCTTGCGAACCACGTTCATGATCGACGAAGCCTTCTGGCCGATCGCGACGTAGATACAGATCAGGTCCTTGCCCTTCTGGTTGATGATCGCGTCGAGCGCCACGGCGGTCTTGCCGCACTGACGGTCGCCGATGATCAGCTCACGCTGGCCACGGCCGATCGGCACCATCGCGTCGATCGACTTGATGCCCGTCTGCACCGGCTGCGACACCGACTTACGCCAGATCACGCCCGGGGCGATCTTTTCGATCGCGTCGGTCAGCTTCGCGTTGACCGGGCCCTTGCCGTCGATCGGGTTGCCGAGCGCATCGACCACGCGGCCGACGAGTTCCGGACCAACCGGGACTTCGAGAATGCGGCCCGTCGTCTTGACGATGTCGCCTTCCGAGATGTGTTCGTATTCGCCGAGAATCACCGCGCCGACCGAGTCGCGCTCGAGGTTCAGCGCGAGGCCGAACGTGTTGCCCGGAAACTCGAGCATTTCGCCCTGCATCACGTCCGACAGGCCGTGGATACGCACGATACCGTCGGTCACGGAGATCACGGTGCCCTGGTTGCGAACGTCTGCGCTCGCTTCAAGGCCCTGGATCCGGCTCTTGATCAGCTCGCTGATCTCAGAGGGATTGAGTTGCATTATTCGCTCCTGATAGTCAATTCTGTTGCGTGCCGGCGTGGCGCTCAGGCGGTCAAGGCAGCCTGCATCGATGCGAGGCGCGCGCGAACCGAGGTGTCGAGCACTTCGTCGCCGACCGTCACGCGCACGCCGCCGATCAGCGACGAATCGACTTCGACCGTCGGCTTCAGCTTGCGCTTGAACTTGCGTTCGAGGCCAGAGACGAGGCTTTCGAGATCCGCGCCGTTCAGCGGGAACGCGCTCACGATCTCGGCGTCGGCTGCACCTTCACGTTCGTTCTTGAGCGCCTCGAACTGCTCGGCGATTTCCGGCAGCAGCGCGATGCGATGATTGTCGACCAGCATCTGCACGAAGTTCTTCGCTTCGGCGCCGGCCGCGACCGGCGACTTCACCGCAGCAAGCAGCAACTCGGCTACTTGCGTGCGCGTCACCTTCGGGCTCGACGCGACCGACAGCACTTCCGGCAGACGCGCAACCTGGGCCAGCTCTTGCACGAGCGTGGACCAGGCGGCGATGTCACCTCCCTCGGCCACGCGGAACAGCGCTTCTGCGTAAGGGCGGGCGATGGTTGCAAGTTCGGCCATGATCAGAGCTCGGCTTTCAGTTGATTCAGCAGTTGGGCGTGGGCCGTTTGATCGACTTCGCGCTTCAGGATCTGCTCGGCGCCCTTCACGGCCAGCGCGGCGACTTCGCCACGCAGCGCTTCGCGCGCCTTCACGATTTGCTGTTCTGCTTCCGCTTTCGCCTGGGCGACGATGCGGGCGGCTTCAGCCTGGGCGTTGGCCTTGATTTCCTCGGCGACCGCCTGGGCACGCTTTTCAGCGTCGGCGATGCGCTGCTGGCCGTCGTTGCGGGCCTGCGCGAGTTCCTGGTCCACGCGCTTGTGCGCTGCGTCGAGTTCCGCCTTGCCCTTCTCCGCGGCTGCGAGGCCGTCGGCGATCTTCTTCGAACGTTCGTCGAGGGCGTTGATCAACGGCGGCCACACGAACTTCATCGTGAACCACGCGAGGACCAGGAACACGACCATTTGCGCAAACAGAGTTGCGTTGAGATTCACGGTGTTTCCTTATCTGCTATTCCGGAAAAATGAAACGGTAAGGCGCTCATCGAGTTGCATTCGATCAGCGCCCCAAGTCTCCGTTCCGCCCTGCGCCGGCTCACGCCGGTCGCATATTTCCGAGGAACCTTAGCCTGCGACGAGCTTCGACAGGAGCGGGTTCGCGAACGCGAACAGCATTGCGACACCAACGCCGATCAGGAATGCAGCGTCGATCAGGCCGGCCAGCAGGAACATCTTCGTTTGCAGCGGGTTGATGAGTTCCGGCTGACGTGCGCAGGCTTCGATGTACTTGCCACCCATCAGCGCGATACCGATACAGGCGCCGATTGCACCCAGGCCGATGATGATGCCGATACCGATGGCGGTCAGACCCTGGATGTTGGCGATGTAAGCTTGCATGATCACTCCTTTGTGAAAAGACTTGGAACTGAGATTTAAAAAACTAAAACGGAAACTCTTTTTTGCACGCCGCGCTTAGTGCTTGTCGTGCGCTTGGCCGAGATACACCAGCGTCAGCATCATGAAGATGAATGCCTGCAACAGAACAATCAGGATGTGGAAGATTGCCCAGACGCTACCCGCGATCACGTGACCAACGAAGCCGAGGAACGTTGCGTCGCCACCGAAGCTCCACATGCTGCCGAGCAGGGCGATCAACAGGAACAACAGCTCACCCGCGTACATGTTGCCGAACAGCCGCATGCCGAGGGAGACGGTCTTCGCGAGATATTCGACGATGTTGAGCGCGAGGTTAGGGATCCACAGCAGCGGGTGGGCACCGAACGGGGCCGACAGCAGCTCATGCACGAAGCCGCCCGCGCCCTTGATCTTGATGCTGTAGTAGATCATCAGGACGAACACGCCGAGCGCGATGCCGAGCGTGCCGTTCAGGTCGGCCGTCGGGACGATGCGATGGTGGGAAATCACGTCCGACAGACCGAGCAGGCCGATCACGCGGCCCGGCAGGTCGACGGGGAGGAAGTCGAGGGAGTTCATCAGCGCGACCCACACGAACACCGTGAGGGCGAGCGGAGCGATGAAGGTGCGGTTGCCGTGGACGATGGCCTTCGATTGATCCTCGACCATTTCGACGAGCATCTCGATCGCGCACTGGAAACGGCCCGGCACGCCCGACGTCGCCTTGCGGGCGGCCAGACGCAGCAGGAGGATCGTCACGATGCCGCACACGATCGACCAGAACAGCGTGTCGAGGTTCCAGACGTGGATGTCGAAAATCGACGTCTGATGCGAGGTGGAGAAATTCTGCAAGTGGTGCGCAATGTACTCGGACGGATCCGGACCGCGCGTGCCTTCGCTAGCTGCCATATCGTTAATGCCACCCAAATTGTCGAAAATCGTTTTGCCCCGTTCCGCAATACGCTATTGCCGCGATTGCGGGAACGGGCCGGTGCGATTCGTTGTCGAAACCGCACGCTGCTTGTTGCTTACCGCCAGGCCAGCGCGATCCAGTACGTCTTCAGCACGACGAGGTAGGTGACGAGGAGTGCCGGCCAGTGCACGCCGGCGTAGCCGTACGCCACTGCGGCGAACATCCCGATCGTCACGCCGAGCTTCAGGGCTTCGCCCATCACCCAGCTCATCACGGTGGCCGAGCCACCTGCCTTCAGTCGTGCCACGAACAACGCGCTTGGCACCCAGCCGATCGCCCCGCCCAGAAACGCGGATTGCGCAGCGGCGCCCGGCGACTTTGAAAACAGCCACCACGCCAGCGTTGCAACCAGGGACAAGACCACCTGCGCGATCACCACCTTGTAGGGGGTCACGCGCGACGGCTTGCTCACGTCCGGACCGAACAACCTCTCGGCTTCCGTCCGCGTGAGCGGAACGATGTTGTTATCTTGCTGCTCGGCATCCCAGTCGTCGTCGGACTCGCGCCGCTCGCCGGCCGCTGAAGCGGTGCGTTGCGCTCGGTGATCATCGTGCCCGTCGTTCGGCGCCTGACCCGCCATCGCAATCTTCCGCAAAATCCTTGAACCCGGCCCCTGCTTTCCGAAAGCTTTCAGGGGTGCCTAGCTAACAAATCCGGGCGATTGTAAGCGATAGTTGCAAGTGATTCAAGGCTTTAGACGCGACAAAAACCTGCGTAAAACGACGCCTCATCATGTGAAAAACGCGCGAATCCACGACGTACGATGACAGTTGTAAGGTCGCTTTTTTGCACGGGTATTTCTTGCCCGAAAAAGTCCGGCGACGAGGCAATGACGTGGCATCGACGCCTGGTGCGGGCGACACCGGCGCGACGCGTTTGCAGCAGGAATTCTGCTGTGACGCGATCACGGAAAATGATCGGGCGCAGCGATGCGAAGGAGAGGAAATACTGTGACCACCGCGACGAGCGCGATGCGTGAAATACGCTCGCACGCGAGCGCGTCGATGCCTGCAATCAGTTGTTGTGCCGCCACAGTCGATCGACTGTGGATCGCCGCACTTATCAACAGCCCCGGCTTCTCACCCACTGCGAATGCTGTGCCCCACCCCGCCAAGCTTGCAGCGCGCCTGCACCGCAGGCCGCCGCATCGCTTAACCGCGCACGAGCAACCATGCACCCAATGCCGCGCTCACGAGCGCGAACGGGATCGACACGAGGTGAAACGGCAGCCACATGCGCGGCTCCTTCGCGAGACGCACCGCGATCAGGTTCGCGAGCGAACCGATCGCGAAACCGAAACCGCCGACCGATACGCCGAACGCGAGCGCCCGCCAGTCGTGCGTGAATTCCGACAGCAGGATCGCCGCCGGCACGTTGCTGATGCCCTGTGACAGCACCGCGCCTGCCGCGAACACGCGCAGCGGCGAATCGAGGTGAGTCCGCGCGATCGCGTCGTGCACGACGGGCAGCGCGGCCGCGCTGCGCAGCACGACGAACATCAGCACGAAAATCAGCAGCAGCAGCCAGTCGATCTTCAGGACTGCATCACGTCTCGCCACCAGCAGCGCGATCACGACGGCGATCAGGCCCGGCACGGGATGGTGCGCGTCGGCGAGCAGCACGAACGCACCGAACAGCACCGCCGCGAGCAACGCATGCAGGCGCTGGACGGGGACGGCCTGAACGTCTCCCGACAGATCGAGCGGCTTCGCGCGAAACGCACACGCCGTCAGCACGAGCAGCAGCGCCATCAGCGCCAGCGCGAGCGGCCCGAGCGTGACGACGAAGCGGCCGAACGACACGCCGCTCAATTGCCACAGGAACAGGTTCTGGGGATTGCCGAGCGGTGTCGCGACGGACCCCGCATTGACGGCCAGCGCGACCACGATCACGAGCCGCCGGAAAGGCAGCGGCGTCAGCAGGCGCAGCGACACCATCAGCGGCACGACGACGAACAGCGCGACATCGTTGGTGAGCCACATCGCGAGCGCCGCCGCGAACACGACGAGCAGCATCGCCAGCCCGCGCTCGGAATGCACGTGATGCACGATGCGATGCGCGAGCCACATCAGGCACCCGGACAGCTCGAGCGCCTTGGTCAGCATCAGCAGACCCGCGAGCGTCGCGACGGTCTGCCAGTCGACGAGACCGGCCAATGTGGCAATTGGTTGCGGACGCAACCATTGAAGAATAATCAGTGCAAGCGCCAGTACCGCCAGCACCGGCTCCTGCATCAGCCATCCGAGCCATCGGCGCGGCGCTGCCGCGCCCATGTTCTCCGTCAATCGCACCTCGTTACTCTTCCGTCGCGACGTTGCCGCGAAGGCGCGCGAGAATGCCCTCGAGCGCGTCGAGGTTGCCGAAGTCGATCAGCACCTGCCCTCGCCCGCGGCGGCCGAGCTTGATCTTCACCGTCGACGCGAGCAGGTCGGACAACTCCTCCTCGAGACGGCGCGTGTCGCGGCCGCCGTCATCCTTCGCACGCGCCTTCACCGCCGGCGCTTCCTTCGTCGTGTGCGCGACCAGCTTCTCGGTCTCGCGCACCGACATGCGCTTGTTCACGACCTGATGCGCGAGCGTGATCTGCGTCGCGGCGTCGACCGCGAGCAGCGCTCGCGCGTGCCCCATGTCGAGATCGCCGGCCAGCAGCATCGTCTGCACCGGCGAAGCAAGGTTCAGCAGGCGCAGCAGGTTCGATACCGCGCTGCGCGAACGGCCGACCGATTCGGCCGCCTGTTCGTGCGTGAAACCGAACTCGTCGAGCAAACGCTGGATGCCGTGCGCCTCTTCCAGCGGGTTCAGGTCCTCGCGCTGGATGTTCTCGATCAGCGCCATCGCCGCGGCTGCCTGATCGGACACGTCCTTCACGAGCACCGGCACTTCGTCGAGGCCAGCCAGGCGTGCCGCGCGGAAACGCCGCTCGCCTGCGATGATCTCGTATTTGTCAGATGAAATGGGTCGTACCAGGATCGGCTGCATCACGCCTTGCGCGCGAATGCTGGCCGCCAGCTCCTGCAGGCTGCCTTCGTCCATCCGCGTCCGCGGCTGGTACTTGCCGGCCTGCAGCTTGCCGAGCGCGAGCGTGTTCGGTGCCCCTTCGATCTTCACCGCTTCGGTGATGTCCGCACTGCCGCCGAGCAGCGCTTCGAGGCCACGTCCCAAGCCCTTCTTCTTTGGTACCGCGTTCATGTCTTTCTTCCTCGCTTCGCTCATGTCCGGATCACGACACCTCGAACGCGCGCACGCGATCGATCATCTCGGCACCGAACTGGAGATACGCCTGCGCACCGCGCGAATTGCGGTCGAACACGACGCCCGGCAACCCGTAACTCGGCGCTTCCGCGAGGCGCACGTTGCGCGGAATCACCGCGTCGAACACCTTGTCGCCGAAGTGCGCTTTCAGTTGATCGGAGACTTGCTGCTGCAGCGTGATGCGCGGATCGAACATCACGCGCAACAAGCCGATGATCTTCAGGTCGCGGTTCATGTTCGCGTGGACCTGCTTGATCGTGTTGACGAGATCCGACAACCCTTCCAGCGCGAAGTACTCGCACTGCATCGGGATCACGACGCCATGCGCCGCGCACAGCCCGTTCAGCGTCAGCAGCGACAGCGTCGGCGGGCAATCGATCAGCACGAAGTCGTAGTCGTCGGCCACATGCTCGAGCGCGGCCTTCAACCGACGCTCGCGGTTGTCGATGCTGATCAGTTCGATCTCGGCACCCGACAGCTCGCGGTTGGCCGGCAGCACGTCGTACGTGACACCCTCCGGACGCACGCGTGCGTCCGTCACCGAGACGCCGTCAACCAGCACTTCGTACACAGTCGACTCGCAGGCGGCCTTGTCGATCCCGCTACCCATCGTCGCGTTGCCCTGCGGGTCGAGATCGATCAGCAGGACTCGTTGCTCCTGCGCTGCAAGGCTTGCGGCGAGATTGACCGATGTCGTCGTCTTGCCGACGCCCCCCTTCTGGTTCGCAACGCAGAAGATCTTTGCCATCGTTGGTGTGTTCCCTTTACCTTCAAACAAACAGCGCGCTACCGCGCGCCTTCAATTCGCCTCGTCGACGGTGACCTCGATCAGATGCCGTTCGGCATCGAGCATCGGTACCGCCAGCCGCATCGTCTGCTTTACGCGACTGCCTTCCGGCAGCCGTGCAATTTCGTCGTCCGGGTGGACACCCTTCATCGCCCAGATCGATCCGCCGGGCGCGACGAGATGTCGAGCAAGTTTAACGAAGTCGGATAGATCCGCGAAGGCGCGGGATACGATCATGTCGAATTTTTCCGGCACTTCGACACCCGGCTGCAGCGATTCGACCCGCCCGGTGACGACCGACAGGTTCGCGAGCTTCAGCTCCGCACGCATCTGAGTCTGGAATGCAGACTTCTTCTGCACGATATCGTTCAGCGTCACTTGCCAGTCCGGCCGGACGATCGCCAGCACGATACCGGGCAACCCGCCGCCCGAACCCACGTCGAGCACGCGCGCCGATGCACGGTCGCGCAGATGCGGAACGATGGAGAGTGAATCAAGAATGTGCTGGATCAGCATCTGCTTCGGGTCGCGGATCGCGGTCAGGTTGTAGACCGCGTTCCACTTGCCGAGCAGCGCGACGTAATCGAGCAGCTGGTTGCGTTGTGTATCCGTCAATGCGATGTCGAGCGCGGCCGTGCCGTCGACGAGCATTTGTTCAAGTACGTCCCGATTAACCGCCGGCGCGCGACGCGCCGTCATTGTTGCGTCGGGACGGTGCCGTCCCCCTGCTCGGTCGCCTCTGCGGCAGTGCCATTACGACGGCCGAGGCCACGGCGCTTCAGGTGCACCATCAGCAGCGAGATCGCAGCCGGCGTGACGCCCGAGATCCGCGATGCCTGGCCGATCGTTTCCGGCCGGAACTCGTTGAGCTTCTGGCTCACTTCGAACGACAGGCCGCGCACCTCGCGATAGTCGATACCGTCCGGCAGGCGCGTGTTCTCGTTCGCATCGTTGCGCTCGATCTCGCTCGCCTGGCGTTCGATATAGCCCTGATATTTGATACCGATCTCGACCTGCTCCTTGATCTGCTCGAGCAGCACCGGATCGTCGGCCAACGGCTCCGCCGGACCGCATTCGCCGCCCTTCAGGCCGCACACGCCGTCGTAGCTGATACCCGGGCGACGCAGCAGCTCCGCGAGGCTGTACTCGTGATCGATCGCCTTGCCGAGCAGCGCGGTCGCCTCTTCCGGCGGCAGCGTCTTCGGCGTTACCCATGTCGACTTCAGTCGTTCGGTTTCACGTGAAACAGCGTCGCGCTTCCGGCTGAATGCATCCCAGCGCACATCGTCGACCAGCCCCAGCTCGCGGCCGATCTCGGTCAGGCGCATGTCCGCATTGTCTTCACGCAGGCTCAGACGATACTCCGCACGGCTCGTGAACATCCGGTACGGCTCGGCCACGCCACGCGTGACGAGGTCGTCGACCAGCACGCCAAGGTACGCCTGGTCGCGACGCGGGCACCATGCGTCCTTCTCCTGCACGTAACGGCCTGCGTTCAGACCGGCCAGCAGGCCTTGAGCGGCCGCTTCTTCATAGCCCGTCGTGCCGTTGATCTGGCCCGCAAAGAACAGCCCGTTGATCGCCTTCGTCTCGAGCGATGCCTTCAGCGCGCGCGGGTCGAAGTAGTCGTATTCGATCGCATAGCCGGGGCGCAGGATGTGCGCATTCTCGAGGCCGCGCATCGAGTGCACGAGTTCGAGCTGCACATCGAACGGCAGGCTCGTCGAAATCCCGTTCGGATAGAACTCGTTGGTCGTCAGCCCTTCCGGCTCGAGGAAGATCTGGTGCGATTCCTTCGACGCGAACCGGTGGATCTTGTCCTCGATCGACGGGCAGTAACGCGGGCCGACACCTTCGATCACGCCTGTATACATGGGCGACCGGTCGAGGCCGCCGCGAATGATGTCGTGCGTGCGCTCGTTCGTATGCGTGACCCAGCACGGCAACTGCTGCGGATGTTGCTCCGCACGGCCCAGGAACGAGAACACCGGGATCGGATCGAGGTCGCCCGGCTGCTCGTCCAGCTTCGAAAAGTCGATCGAGCGGCCGTCGATACGCGGCGGCGTACCGGTCTTCAGGCGGCCCTGCGGCAGCTTCAGTTCCTTCAGACGCGCCGACAGCGACACGGCCGCCGGATCGCCCGCGCGACCGCCCGTGTAATTGTTCAGGCCGACGTGGATCTTGCCGTCGAGGAAGGTACCCGCCGTCAGCACCACCGCACGTGCGCGGAAGCGGATGCCGATCTGCGTGACGGCGCCCACCACGCGGTCGCCTTCGACCATCAGATCGTCGACGGCCTGCTGGAACAGCCACAGGTTCGGCTGGTTCTCGAGCCGATGGCGGATCGCAGCCTTGTACAGGATACGGTCGGCCTGCGCACGCGTCGCGCGCACGGCCGGGCCTTTCGACGAATTCAGGATCCGGAACTGAATACCGCTCTCGTCCGTCGCAGCGGCCATCGCGCCGCCGAGCGCATCGACTTCCTTGACCAGATGGCCCTTGCCAATACCGCCGATCGACGGATTGCAGCTCATCTGCCCGAGCGTTTCGATGTTATGGGTCAGCAGCAGCGTCTTCGCACCCATACGGGCCGATGCCAACGCGGCCTCCGTGCCGGCGTGCCCGCCGCCGACGACGATGACGTCAAATTCTGTGGGAAAAAGCATGGTGGATTCCGCGCGCAGGACTGCGCACGAACCTATCTGAGAAATGTATGGGCCGAATTATAGCGGGTTCGCTTTTCACCCGAAGGCCGTCCGAATGGTAGGGACCGTTCATTTAGCCGGTTTTTTTCGGCCGATCGGCCGAGCTGTGCCGCCTAGCCGGCCTTGGCGGCGCTGGCGCGACCTCACCGCACATCGCCAAGCTGTGCAAAACCGAGGACCCGGTAGCGGCTCGTGAACCGACATCACCGTGACATCACAGTATTTCCGGTCAATCGCCCGGCACTTATCCCCTGTGGCGACCGACCACCGTCAACGCTCATTCCCTGTGCAACCCGACGCGATGAGCCCGCACTCTCGTCACAGTGCTTCCGCTGGTTGCTCCGGCACTTATCCCCACACTCGATTCACCGTCACGTCGCCCTCCCCCGAAACAAAAACGGCGTGTTTCACGTGAAACACGCCGCCCGTTTCCCGCCCACCGCCTCACCCATCAAGCCGTTTTCTTCGCAAGCCCCAGATACGTTTCGATTACCTGCGGATTCTGTGCCAACTCGGCAGCCGGCCCTTCCAGCGCAAACTCGCCGGTCTCCAGCACATAGCCGTAGTCCGAGATCTGTAGCGCGGCCCGCGCGTTCTGCTCGATCAGCAGCGTCGCGACGCCCGTGCCACGCAACGCGCTGATGATATGAAAAATCTCTTTCACGATCAGCGGCGCCAGCCCGAGGCTCGGCTCGTCCAGCATCAGCAGGTCGGGCTTACCCATCAGCGCGCGGCCCACCGCAAGCATCTGCCGTTCGCCGCCCGACAGCGTGCCGGCCGCCTGCTTGCGCCGCTCCTTGAGCCGCGGAAACAGCGCGAACACATGATCGAGCTGGTCGAGGAAGTTCGACTCACCCGCGACCTTGCGGCGATACGCGCCCAGCACGAGGTTGTCCTCGACGGTCATCGTGCTGAACAGCTCGCGCTTTTCCGGCACAAGGCACATCCCGCGCGCGACGCGCTGCTCGACGGGCAATGCGCCTACGTCGTTACCGCGGTAAACGATCGCGCCCGACGCGTGCCCGGTCACCGGCAACGCGCCCATGATCGCGTTCAGCAGCGTCGACTTGCCGGCTCCGTTCGGGCCGATCACGCTGACGATCTGCCCTGCGCCGACCTTGATCGCCGCACCGTGCAGCGCCTCGACCTTTCCGTACCGCACCGCCAGCCCGCGTACCTCGAGAATCGGCATCGTCGTGTCCGTCATCACTCCACCCCGCCCAGATACGCTTCGAGCACCGCCGGATCCTGCTGCACGTCCTGCGGCAGCCCTTCCGCGATCCGCGTGCCGAATTCCATCACCACCAGCCGGTCGGTGAGGTTCATCACGAAATCCATGTCATGTTCCACGAGCAACACGCTCATCCCTTCGGCCTTCAGGCGCCGCAGCAAGTCCGCGAGCTGCTGCTTCTCCTGGTAGCGCAGCCCGGCCGCCGGCTCGTCGAGCAGCAGCAGCGTCGGATCGCAGCACAGCGCGCGCGCGATTTCGAGAATCCGCTGCTGGCCAAGCGCGAGGCTGCCCGCTTCGTCGTACATGTGCTTCTCCAGCCCGACGCGGCGGATCTGTCGTGCCGCTTCAGCCAGCAGCTGCGCTTCCTCATGTGCATTGAGCCGCGCGATGCTGCGCCAGACGCCCGTATGGCCGCGCAAATGCGCGCCGATCGCGACGTTCTCGAGCACCGTCATCGTCGGCAGTAGCTTCACGTGTTGGAACGTCCGGCCGATCCCGCGGCGGACGATCTGGCGCGACGTGAGCCCGTTGATCCGCTCGCCGCGGAACGTGATCGTGCCGCCGGTCGGCTGCAGCACGCCGGTCACGAGGTTGAACGTGGTCGACTTGCCCGCGCCGTTCGGGCCGATCAGGCCGACGATCTGCCCCGCTTTCACGTCGAAACTGACGTCGTTGACGGCCACCAGCCCGCCGAACTGCTTGCGCGCGTTGTCGACCACGAGCAGCGGCTCGCCCGCCACCGGCTTCGCGCGCTGCGGCAGCGGGTCGGCATGGTCGGGCACATGTGCGCGCGGCCCGCGTGGAAACAGCTTCGCGACGAACGGCCATACGCCCTGGCGCGCGTACTGCAGCAACAGCACCATCAGCACGCCGAACACGATGATCTCGAAGTTGCCTTCCGAGCCGAGCAGCTTCGGCAACAGCGTCTGCAGGTAGTCCTGCAGCACGGTGAGGATCGCCGCACCGAGCACCGCGCCCCATACGTGCGACACGCCCCCGACCACGGCCATGAACAGGAATTCGATCCCGTGGTTCAGGCCGAACGGGGTCGGGTTCACCGCGCGCTGCAGGTGCGCGTACAGGAAGCCCGATACCGCGGCGAGCACGGCCGCGTAGGTGAAGATCACGACGCGCATCCACGCGGTGTTCACGCCCATCGCTTCGGCCATCACGCCGCCGCCGCGCAGCGCGCGGATCGCGCGGCCGGGCCGGCTGTTGAGCAGGTTCTGCACCGACACGATCGCGGCCAGCACGACGACCCAGATCAGGAAGTACAGGCTGCGGCCGCTGCCGAGCTCGATGCCGAACAGGTTCAGTGCCGGAATCCCGTTGATCCCGTCGTACTTGCCGAGCAACTCGAGGTTGCCGAACAGATAGAACAGCGCGAGCCCCCACGCGATCGTGCCGAGCGGCAGGAAATGCCCGGACAGGCGCATCGTGACCGCGCCCAGTACCAGCGCGACGAGCGCCGTCAGCACGACGCCGACGATCAGCGCGAGCCACGGCGACACGCCGTATCGCGTGGTCAGGAATGCGGTCGCATACGCGCCGATGCCGACGAACGCGGCCTGCCCGAAGCTCGTCATCCCGCCGACGCCCGTCAGCAGCACGAGCCCGATCGCGACGATCGCGTAGAGGCCGATGTAGTTCAGCAGCGTGATCCAGTATTCGGGCACCTGCAGCGCGCCGGGCAGCACCGGCAGCGCGAACAGCACCACGAGAAACACCCAGAAGGTCTTGTTGCGTACCATCGTCTTCATCGTGTCACTCCTCTTCCTCTTCCGCATGCGGCGCCGCGAAACTGCGCCACAGCAGCACCGGGATGATCAGCGTGAACACGATCACTTCCTTGTACGCGCTCGCCCAGAATGACGAATACGATTCGAGCACGCCGACCAGCAGCGAGCCGGCGGCCGCGAGCGGATAACTGACCAGCCCGCCGATGATCGCGCCCACGAAACCCTTCAGGCCGATCAGGAAGCCGGAGTCGTAATAGATCGTCGTCAACGGACCGACGAGGATGCCGGACAGCACACCGAGCCCGGCCGCCAGCGTGAATGCGAGCCGCCCTGCTTCGGTCGTGCCGATGCCGACCAGCCGCGCGCCGAGCCGGTTCACCGACGTCGCGCGCAGCGCCTTGCCGGCGATCGTGCGGCCGAAGTACACGTAGAGCGCGCCGATCAGCACCAGCGCGGTCACGACCACGAGGATGCTCTGCACCGACACCGTCATGCTGCCGACCGACAGCGACGCATCCGCGAAGCCGTTGGTGCGCGAGCCTTCAGCGCCGAACATCACGAGCCCGAGGCCGACCATCGCGAAATGGACGGCGACCGACACGATCAGCAACAGCAGCGTCGTGCCTTCGGCGATCGGCTGATAGACGAGCCGGTAGACGAACGGCCCCATCGGCACGACGATCGCGAGCGTCAACGCGATCTGCGCAAGCATAGGCAGCGGCTGCGCGGCAAAGCTGCGCGTGATCGCGAACACCGCGAGCGGCAGCAGCACGTAGCGGCTGCCGAGCGTCGCGAGCGTGCGGCCGAGTTGATGGCGGCGTTCGCGATGGCGGACCAGGCCGCCGACTTCCAGCAGGAAGCACGCGATGCCCATCACGAACAGCAGCCAGCAGGTGGCGGGAAATTTCTGCGCCTGCAACGCCGCAAGCGTGAGCGCACCGTAGGCGACGAATTCGCCCTGGGGAATGAAGATCACCCGCGTGACGGAAAACACCAGCACGAGCGCCAGCGACAGCAATGCATAAATGGCGCCGGTCGTGATGCCGTCTTGCGCGAGGATCGCCGCAATCGAGAGATCCATACGTTTCGTGTATCGAGAATGCTGCGGAGAAACGGCGACGGGAACGGCCCGCGCGCGGACGGCAAGACCGGCGGTCAGGCGTCGCGTTGCGGGCTTCCCGGCATTCCATGCGGCGCGAGCACGGATCGCCGCGCCGCCGACGGCGCGCACGGCACCGTTCGCGCCGCGCCCGCCGGTTTCACGTGGTGCTTACTCGGCCTGCAGCTTCCACTTGCCGTCGACGATCTGCACCATCACGCGCGCCCGCGTGTCGAAGCCGTTGTGATCGGTCGCCGTCGTGTTGATCACACCGTGCGACACGGGCAGATCCTTCACGCTCTCGAGCGATGCGCGCAGCGCCTCGCGGAACGCCTCGGTGCCCGGCTGGCCCTTCTTCAGCGCATCGGGAATCGCACGCTGCAGCAGCAGGCCCGCATCCCATGCATGGCCGCCGAAGGTCGCCAGCGAACCGGCCCCGTACGCCTTTTCGTATGCGGCCTTGTAGCCGAGCGCCGGCTTCTTCACCGGATTCGAATCGGGCAACTGGTCGGTCACGAGCACCGGGCCGGCCGGCAGGATCTCGCCTTCGCAGTCCTTGCCGCACACGCGCAGGAAGTCGTTGTTCGCGACGCCGTGCGTCTGGTACACCTTGCCCTTGTAGCCGCGCTCCTTCAGCGTCTTGGCCGGCAGCGCGGCCGGCGTGCCCGAACCGGCGATCAGCACCGCGTCGGGATTCGAGCCCAACAGCTTCAGCACCTGCCCCATCACCGACGCGTCGGTGCGGTTGAAGCGCTCGTTCGACACGAGCTTCAGGCCGTTCTTCTCGGCCGCCGCGCTGAACGTCTTGTACCAGCTGTCGCCGTACGCATCGGCGAAGCCGATGAAGCCGACCGTCTTCACGCCATGCTTCGCCATGTAGCCGGCGATCGCGTCGGCCATCAGCTGGTCGTTCTGCGGCACCTTGAACATCCATGCGCGCTTCGCGTCCATCGGCGAGATGATCTGCGCGCTCGCCGCGAGCGAGATCGTCGGCGTCTTGCCCTGCGACACCGGATCGAGCATCGCGAGCGAGTTCGGCGTGACGGACGAGCCGATGATCGCGTCGACGTGATCCTCGTCGATCAGCTTGCGCACGTTCTGCACCGCGCGGCTCGTGTCGGACGCATCGTCGAGCACGATGTACTGGACGCTCTTGCCCGCGATTTCCTTCGGCAGCAGCGCGATCGTGTTCTTTTCCGGAATCCCGAGCGAGGCGGCCGGCCCGGTGGCCGACAGCGTCACGCCGATCTTCACCTGCGCCGACGCCGTGGCCGCCGCACCCACGAGGCCCGCGGCAAGCAGAACCTCCATCCATCGATTCATCTTCATTTACGTTGTCTCCAAACGCTGCTCGAAAAATCCGTGGGTCGCTCGGGCGGCTCCCGGTCCTCAAACAAGTTAATAAATTAACTATCTCGCCGTACCGCGTCTACGCTCGTTTTCCCGTGAAACGCCGGCGTCGCAATCGAGCCCCGGCGATCGCACGCACGCACGCGCCGCGGCGCGTTCCGAAACGGTCGTTCGACCGCCACGATGCGCGGCAGCAATGTCGCCAGGATGAAGGGAACGGAGAAACGCAGCGTTGCGCGAGACGCGATCGATGCGAATGCAACGATCGCGGGAAGGTCGGCCGGCCGAGCCTGGTTCGGCTCCGCAAGCGCGCGGCACACGATCGGAAAACCGGCGGTTCATGCGCATCCGAACGACGCGTCGGATGCGAACGCAACGACCGGAGAAGCCGCCGTGCCGGGCAATCGCGCCAGAACGCGCATACCGTCCGCAGGACGGCTCGTGAAAGCCCGGGCATACCGATGCACCGCCGCACCCGAACGAGCGGCGCCAGCCGCCCCTCGCACCCCGATCCATCGTCCCGCGCTTCTCATCCAACCGCACTCCCTCTTCTGCATTTTGCTTGTAGGAGAACTGCCGACTATTTTCCCGACCGCACGGTCGGCGAAAGCTGAGTGTAACGGACGCTTTTTGCGCACGCCAACCGGGTAAGCCCGGACGGCATGCGCGTGGCTGCGCGCCAGCGGCGATCGACCGGCAGGATTGGACGAAAACGGGGGGACGGGATGAAACGCGAGCGATGCGAGATGAGGTGAGGCAGAAACGGGCGCGGGAAACGCGGCGCCACTCGCCTGCACCATCAATGGAAATTCGCGCACACAAATGAAAAAGCGCTGTTGGATTCCGTCCAACAGCGCTTTGGGGTCCGGGCACTTTGTGCCTCGATTGTCTCCTCGTTCTCCACCTGCAAATTCGTTTCGCGGTGCATCAGAACTGAAACGAAGATTAAAGGACCTTTCACCC
This sequence comes from Burkholderia sp. Bp9099, assembly GCF_003857805.1. Lineage (NCBI taxonomy): Bacteria > Pseudomonadati > Pseudomonadota > Betaproteobacteria > Burkholderiales > Burkholderiaceae > Burkholderia > Burkholderia sp. Bp9099. Next base: position 76,272 of record NZ_QTPU01000005.1, on the reverse strand, counting down.
TGCGACAACTTAGCATTTACCCCTATGGTGCATCGCCGCACGAAAATGGGGCACCAGCCTTGCCGCGCGGCACCGTCCCGAGGCCGCCGCAACGCCCTTCCCGGCCGCGCCGGATGGTGCTTCGCATCAACGCGTCGCCACGCCGCGGCGCGCTGCAATCAGGACGGCCTGAGCGTCTTGACCCGTGCGACCATCTCGCCGACGATCCCGCGCCGGAACGCAAGCACGCATGCGATGAAGATCAGCCCGGTGACGATCGTCGCCGATTCGCCGAGCGAGTGGAACCAGCCGATGCCCGTCACCGACGCGAGCCATTCGCCGATGTCGCCGAGCCGGTCCTCCAGTGCGACGATCAGCGCCGCGCCGAGCAGCGGCCCGAACAGCGTGCCCATCCCGCCGACGAGCGTCATCAGCACGACGAGGCCCGACATCGTCCAGTACGCGTCGGACAGCGTCTCGAAGCCGAGCACCAGCACCTTCAGCGAACCGGCCAGCCCCGCGAGCCCGGCCGACAGGATGAACGCGAGCAGCTTGAAGCGGTCGGTGTCGTAGCCGAGCGAGATCGCTCGCGCTTCGTTCTCCTTGATCGCGACGAGCACCTGGCCGAACGGCGAGTGCACGATGCGCACGATGAACGCGCACGCCGCGACGATCACCGCGAGCACGACGTAGTAGAGCGCGACGTCGTTCGACAGGTCGACGACCCCGAACAGATGCCCGCGCGGCACGCCCTGCAGGCCGTCCTCGCCGTGCGTGAACGGCGCCTGCAGGTAGATGAAATAGACCATCTGCGCGAACGCGAGCGTGATCATCGCGAAGTAGATGCCTTGCCGGCGGATCGCGAACAGGCCGACGACGAGCCCGAGCAACGTCGCGGCGAAGGTGCCGACGAGCACGCCGAGCTCCGGCGTGAAGCCGAGCGTCTGGATCGTATAGCCGGTCGCGTAGCCGGCGGTCGCGAGGAACATCGCATGGCCGAACGACAGCAGCCCCGTATAGCCGATCAGCAGGTTGAACGCGGCCGCGAACAGCGCGAACGTGAGCACCTTCATCACGAACACCGGATACGCGCCGATGAAGGGGGCTGCGAGCAGTGCGGCGAGCAGCACGCCGTAGAGCACTTTTCTCTGCATCATTTTTCCTTGCCGAACAGGCCAGCCGGGCGGATCAGCAGCACGATCGCCATGATCACGAACACCACCGTGGCCGACGCTTCCGGATAGAACACGCGCGTGAAGCCCTCGATCACGCCGAGCATCAGCCCGGTGATGATCGAGCCGAGAATCGAGCCCATCCCGCCGATCACGACCACCGCGAACACGGTGATGATCATCGGCTGGCCCATCAGCGGCGACACCTGGATCACCGGCGCCGCGAGCACGCCCGCGAATGCTGCGAGCGCGACGCCGAAGCCGTAGGTGAGCGTGATCATCATCGGCACGTTCACACCGAACGCCTCGACGAGCTTCGGGTTCTCGGTGCCCGCGCGCAGATAGGCGCCCAGGCGCGTCTTCTCGATCACGAACCAGGTCGCGAGACACACCGCGAGCGACGCGACGACCACCCACGCGCGGTAGTTCGGCAGGAACATGAAGCCGAGATTGGTCGCGCCGGACAGCTGCGAAGGCACGTCGTACGGCTGGCCGGACGACCCGTAGACCGAGCGGAACACGCCTTCGACGACGAGCGTGAGGCCGAACGTGAGCAGCAGCCCGTACAGGTGATCGAGCTTGTACAGCCAGCGCAGCATCGAGCGCTCGACCAGGATCCCGAACGCGCCGACGATCAGCGGTGCGAGCGCGAGCATCGCCCAGTACGGCAACCCGAAATACGACAGCCCCATCCACGCGAGCATCGCGCCCAGCATGAACAGCGCGCCGTGCGCGAAGTTGATCACGTTGAGCAGCCCGAAGATCACCGCCAGCCCGAGGCTCAGGATCGCGTAGAACGAGCCGTTGACGAGCCCGAGCAGCAACTGGCTCAGCATCGCCGGCAACGGAATGCCAAAGATTTCCATCGACTTAGCCGTCCGAATGAGTTTCGTTGCGTGCGCAACCGTCATGCCGTCGCGCACGCGGGCGGTGCAGCGGCCACATCGCTGCGGCCGCGCCCGCGCTTACTTCCATGCCGCGCAGCGCGTCTCCTGCTTGGTCGTGAACGCCTGCTCGCCCGGAATCGTCGCGAGCACCTTGTAGTAGTCCCACGGCTCCTTCGATTCCGACGGCTTCTTCACTTCCATCAGGTACATGTCGTGAATCATGCTGCCGTCCTGGCGGATGTAGCCCTTCGCGTAGAAGTCGTTGATCTTCGCCTTCTTCAGCTCGGCCATCACCTTGTCGGAGTCGGTCGTGCCGGCCGCCTGGACCGCCTTCAGGTAGGTCGTCACCGACGAGTAGTCGGCCGCCTGCAGGCTCGACGGCATCTTCTTCATCTTGCCGAAGTAGCGCTGCGCCCACTGGCGCGCCGTCGCGTCGCGGTTCCAGTACCAGCTGTCGGTCAGCACGAGGCCCTGCGTCGTCTCGAGGCCGAGGCTGTGCACGTCGTTGATGAACATCAGCAGCGCGGCGATCTTCATCGACTTCGTGATGCCGAACTCCTTCGCGGCCTTGATCGAGTTGATCGTGTCGCCGCCCGCGTTCGCGAGGCCGAGGATCTGCGCCTTGGACGACTGCGCCTGCAGCAGGAACGACGAGAAGTCCGACGCCGACAGCGGGTGCCGCACCGTGCCGAGCACCTGGCCGCCGCTCGCCTTCACGACGTCCGACGTGTTCTTCTCGAGCGCCTTGCCGAACGCGTAGTCGGCGGTCAGGAAGAACCAGCTCTTGCCGCCCTGCTTCACCACCGCCGAGCCGGTGCCCTTCGCGAGCGCCATCGTGTCGTATGCGTAGTGGACCGTGTACGGCGTGCACTGCTCGTTGGTCAGCGTGTCGGCGCCCGCGCCGATGTTGATGTAGACCTTCTTCTTCTCGGCCGCGACCTGGTTCATCGACAGCGCGGTCGCGGAGTTCGTGCCGCCGACCAGCAGGTCGAGCCCGCCGCGGTCCATCCATTCGCGCGCCTTCGACGCGGCGATGTCCGCCTTGTTCTGGTGATCGGCATAGACGACCTCGATCGGCTTGCCGAGCACCTTGCCGCCGAAGTCGGCGACCGCCATCCGGATCGCCTCGAGGCCGCCCTGCCCGTCGATGTCCGCGTACAGCCCCGACATGTCGGTGATGAAGCCGATCTTCACGCTATCCGCGGCGTGTGCGGCGCCGGCGGTGAACGCTGCGGTCGCGACCGCCAGGCACGCGTGTGCGAGGGTCTTCATTTTCATTGACGTCTCCTGTTGTTCTGATGCGTTGTGGTTGTTCGTAGGCCGCCACGGCTAGCGGCAAGGGAAACGGGGCGGCGTCACACCCCGAGCAGGTCGTGAAGGATCGGCATCTTGCCTTCCAGTTCGGATGAGCGGAAATGCTCGACGATGCGGCCATGTTCCATCACGTAGAAGCGATCGGCGAGCGGCGCGGCGAAGCGGAAATTCTGTTCGACCATCACGACCGTGTAGCCGCGCGCCTTCAGCGCGACGATCATGCGCGCGAGCGCCTGCACGATCACCGGCGCGAGGCCTTCGGAAATTTCATCGAGCAGCAGCAGGTTCGCGCCGGTGCGCAGGATCCGCGCCACCGCGAGCATCTGCTGCTCGCCGCCGGACAGCCGCGTGCCCTGGCTCTGCCGGCGCGACGCGAGGTTCGGGAACATCGTGTAGATCTCGTCGAGCGACATCGCGTGCTCGCGCGGGCCGATCGGCGGCGGCAGCATCAGGTTCTCCTCGCACGACAGGCTCGAGAAGATTCCGCGCTCCTCCGGGCAATAGCCGACGCCGAAATGCGCGATGCGGTGCGTCGCGAGGCCGATCGTCTCGTTGCCTGAAACCTTGATCGAGCCGCTGCGCCGGCCGGTGAGGCCCATGATCGCGCGCAGCGTCGTGGTGCGGCCCGCGCCGTTGCGGCCGAGCAGCGTGACGACCTCGCCGCGATGAACGCTCAGGTCGACACCGTGCAATATGTGGGATTCCCCGTACCAGGCCTCGAGGCCCGTGATCTCCAGCGCGGGCGTGCCGCTCTCGACGCCGCTCAATTCGCGTTCCTCCCGTTCGCTGTGCTTCATGCGTGCGCCCCCGCGAGCGCCGCATCGGCGCTGCCCATGTAGGCCTCGATCACCAGCGGATTCTTCGACACTTCCGCATACGAGCCCTCGGCCAGCACTTCGCCGCGTTGCAGGACGGTGATCGTGTCGGAGATGCCCGCGATCACGTTCATGTTGTGCTCGACCATCAGGATCGTGCGGCCGCTCGCCACCTTCTTGATCAGCGCGGTCACGCGATCGACGTCCTCGTGGCCCATCCCTTGCGTGGGCTCGTCGAGCAGCATCAGTTCGGGTTCCATCGCGAGCGTCGTCGCGATCTCGAGCGCGCGCTTGCGGCCGTATGCGAGTTCGACCGTCGGCACGTGTGCGAAATCGGTGAGGCCGACCTGCGTGAGGAGATCCATCGCGCGATCGTCGAGGCGCCGCAACGTGCGCTCGCTGCGCCAGAAATGGAATTCGGTCCCGAGCGCGCGCTGCAGGCCGATGCGCACGTTCTGCAACGCGGTCAGGTGCGGGAATACCGCCGAGATCTGGAAGGAACGGATGATGCCGCGCCGCGCGACCTGCGCGGGCCGCTCGTCGGTGATGTCGATGCCGTTGAAGACGATCTGGCCGGCCGTCGGTGTCAGGAACTTGGTCAGCAGGTTGAAGCAGGTGGTCTTGCCCGCGCCGTTCGGTCCGATCAACGCATGGATCGCGCCGCGCCGCACACGCAGGTTGACACCGTTCACGGCGGTGAAGCCCCTGAATTCCTTCGTCAGTCCGCGTGTTTCGAGAATCGTGTCGCCGAGAATCATGTTCCCTTCCGTACGAAGTCAGGCGAAGCACCGGGAGGATTCGCGCAAGCGACCGCGAACAAGTCCGCGGATCAGCGGGCTGCCCCCGGGGCGCCGTATTACGCCTCGAGGGTGGTCTCCCGCGCCGACGCGTATGCACACTGCGCAACATTGTCGCGCCGTTGGTGCAGTGCAATCATCGGGATTTGCACTTATAGGGCGGGCTGCCATATCGGGCGCGGCTGAGCGAGAATTTTCGACGCGCTTTTTTGACGCGCGCATCATCGAGGTGCGCATGCTCGCATCGGACGTGCCTGATTGAACGCATGCATGTGACGCTGCGCGTCATGTCGTCGCGCAAAAAAAGCCGCGTGACATAAGCGATAAGCGGGTGCGCGAAGCAATTGCCGTGCGCATCGCCGGCCCGTGTCATTGTGATGCTCGCGCGTCACCTTTGCTTCGCATAGCGAAACAGCGGGCGCTCGGATGACAGCCCGCTGTCGCGCGTGTCAGCGTGGCGTCACGCAGCCGTCATCGTCGCGTCCATTCGCACCTGCGTCGCGTCGTGCGCCGCGCGTCGATCGGCGCGAATCATGTCGCTTGCGCGCTCGGCGATCATCAGCGTCGGCGAATTCGTGTTGCCCGACGTGATGAACGGCATCACCGATGCGTCGACGATCCGCAGCCCGGCGATGCCGCGCACGCGCAGCCGGCTGTCGACGACGGCACGCGCGTCGTCCGCGCGCCCCATCCGGCACGTACCGACCGGATGGAAGATCGTCGTGCCGACCGCGCCCGCCGCTTCGATCAGTTCGGCTTCGGTCCGGTATCGCTCGCCCGGCAGGATCTCCTCCGGACGGTAGCGCGCGAGCGCCGGCGCGGATGCGATGCGGCGCGTGAGGCGCAGCGCGTTCGCGGCGACCTGGCGATCGTGGTCGGTCGACAGATAGTTCGGTGCGATCGACGGCGCCACGCCGGCATCGGGGCTCGCGATATGCACGCTGCCGCGCGAACTCGGCCGCAGATGGCAGACGGACGCCGTAAAGGCGTTGAAGCTGTGCAGCGGCTCGCCGAAGCGCTCGAGCGACAGCGGCTGCACGTGATATTCGAGATCGGGGCGCGTGAGCGCGGGATCGTCGGGATCGGATTTCGCGAACGCGCCGAGCTGCGACGGCGCCATCGACATCGGCCCGCGTTGCAGCAGCGCGTATTCGGCACCGATCATCAGCTTGCCCCACCAGTGCGCGGACAGCGTGTTCAACGTGCGCACGCCTTCGACGCGAAATGCCATCCGCAGCTGCAGGTGATCCTGCAGGTTCTCGCCGACGCCCGGCAGGTCCTGCACGACGTCGATGCCGAGCGCCTGCAGCCGTGCGCCCGCACCGATGCCCGACAGTTCGAGCAGCTGTGGCGAATTCACCGCGCCGGCGGTCAGCAGCACTTCGGCGCGTGCGTGCGCGACGTAGTCGGTGCCGCCGCCGCGATACTCGACGCCGACCGCGCGCCGCCCGTCGAAGATCACGCGCTGCGCATGCGCGCCGGTTATCACGGTCAGGTTCGGGCGCATCATCGCGGGGCGCAGGAACGCCTTCGACGTATTCCAGCGCACGCCGCGCTTCTGGTTCACCTCGAAATAGCCGACCCCGCTGTTGTCGCCGCGGTTGAAATCGTCGGTCGCCGGAATGCCCGTCTGCTGCGCGGCCTGCGCGAACGATTCGAGGATCTCCCAGCGCAGCCGCTGCTTCTCGACGCGCCAGTAGCCGCCTGCGCCGTGTGCGTCGCTCGCACCCGCGTGGTGGTCCTCACTGCGCTTGAAGATCGGCAGCACGCTGTCCCACGACCAGCCCGCGTCGCCGGTTTCCTGCGCCCAGCTGTCGTAATCCTCGCGCTGGCCGCGCATGTAGATCATCCCGTTGATCGACGAGCAGCCGCCGAGCACGCGACCGCGCGGATACGACAGTGCGCGGCCGTTGAGCGCCGCCTCCGGCTGTGTCTTGTACAGCCAGTCCGTGCGTGGATTGCCGATGCAGTACAGATAGCCGACCGGGATGTGGATCCAGTGATAGTCGTCCTTGCCGCCCGCTTCGAGCAGCAGCACGCGGATCTCGGGATCCTCGGTCAGGCGGTTCGCGAGCACGCAGCCTGCGGTGCCCGCGCCGACGATCACGTAATCGAATTCGCCCTCGAGCGTGCGTTGAGTCGTCACGACGTGTCTCCTGTCGACCCGAGTTAGCGCTTCAGCGCTTACTCGGGTCCCATGCTTTGCGGTCGACCCGAGTTAGCGCTTCAGCGCTTACTCGGGTCCCATGGCGTGGTTGGATGGAGTTGGCGCTTCAGCGCTTACTCCATCCCCACGGCGGTCGACTCGAGTTAGCGCTTTAGCGCTTACTCGGGTCCCATGGCGTGGCTGGATGGAGTTAGCACTTCATCGCTTACTCGTGCCCCATGCAAAGCGCATTGTTGTGTCCCGCGCGGCGCAATCCCGCGCGTCGTTTTCAGCATAGTGCGTCGCGGGCGACGCGATCGATGAAGCGTACCCCGCCTGCCCTCCGCCGATCCAATGAGTTATGCTGAACTGCGTTATAAGCTGCACTCATATCACGACGATGGATCTCACCCTGCTCCGTGCGTTCGCGACGGTCGCCCGCGAAGGCAACCTGACGCGCGCCGCCGTGCAGTTGCACCTGACGCAGCCGGCCGTCAGCCTGCAGATCAAGCATCTGCAGGAAACGCTCGGCGTCACGCTGTTCACGCGCACGTCGCGCGGGCTCGCGCTCACACGCGACGGCCAGACGCTGCTGCCGCACGCGGAGCGCGCGCTGGCCGCAGCCGCCGACGTGCAGCGCGCCGCTGCCGCGCTGCGGCACGAGGTGCGCGGCCGGTTGCGGATCGGCACGATCCTCGACCCCGGTTTCCTGCGGCTCGGCGGCTTCCTGCGCGCGCTGGTCGAAACCCATCCGCAGATAGAAACCGCGCTGCGGCACGGGATGTCCGGCTGGGTGCTCGAGCAGGTGCGCGCGCGGGCGCTCGACGTCGGCTACTACATCGGCCGGCCCGGCGAGGACGAGCCGCGCGACGACACGCTGTTCCACACGGTCACGCTCACGCGTTTCCAGTACCGCGTACTCGCGCCGGCCGGCTGGAAGGAGCGCGTGCAGCGCGCTCACGACTGGCGCGCGCTCGCCGCGCTGCCGTGGATCTGGACGCCGCCGGCGTCCGCCCATCACCGGCTGCTGTCGCGGCTGTTCGCGGCGGCCGGCGCGCAGCCGGTGAAGGTCGCCGAGGTCGACCAGGAGCAGTCGATGCTCGATCTCGTGAAATCGGGGATCGGGTTGACGCTCGCGCGGGACTCGACCGCGCTGGCCGAAGCGCACGCGCACGCGCTGACGATCGTCGAACGCGTGACGGTGCCGACCGAGCTGACTTTCGTGGCACTCGTCGAACGGCGTGACGAACCGGCAATCGCGGCCGCGCTGCGACTGATCGAGACGCAGTGGGCGATATGAGCGTGGCTGATGTCGGTGTGACGGGTCGTGCAGTGGACTTTTGCGGCTGACGCTTCCTGCTATTCCTGTTCCTCGGCGTTCCTGAGTTCCTGAGTTCCTGCGTCTAGTGCGTCTCCTGCGGATCTTGCGAATCGCCAACTCGCCCGCGCATGACCGGCGAAAATCACATACGAGCCCCAATCGCCCGCTCCGCGTCGCGTTGCCGCGCGCCGGTCGCTCGTCACGCCACCATCGCAGGCTTTTTGCTAGATTGTCCGTTCGCACACCGCGAGACCCCTGATTGAAGGAGACCCGCATGGCCCGCAACATCGAGATCAAAGCCCGCGCCCGCGAATTCGACCAGCTGCGCGAACGCGCCGCGACGCTCGCAACCGAAGCACCGCTCTTCTACCGCCAGCAGGATTTCTTCTACGACGTGCCGCGCGGCCGGCTGAAGCTGCGCCGCTTCGAAGACGGCACGCCGGCCGAACTGATCTTCTACCAGCGCGACGATCGCGACGGTCCGAAAGCGTCGTACTACACGCGCAGCCCGGTCACGAACCCGGACGCGATGCACTCGCTGCTCGCGACTGCGCTGACCACGCGCGGCATCGTGACGAAGGAACGGCACGTGTACCTCGTCGGCCGCACGCGGATCCACCTCGACCGCGTCGACGGCCTCGGCGACTTCATCGAACTGGAAGTGGTGCTCGGCCCCGACGACGACGAAGCCGGCGGCGAAGCCGAGGCGCATGACGTGTTCGCGAAGCTCGGCGTGGCGCACGAGGATCTCGTCGCGGTCGCGTACGTCGACCTGCTGAACGCCGACGCGCAATCCGCAGCGGCCTGATCGAACCCTATCCGCGGCGGCGCCTTGCGCCCCGCCGCCAGCCCTGCCGCCGCGTCACGCGGCGCCGGGCGCCAGGTGCGCGAGCGGCAGCGCGCCATTGCGCTTGAACGTCGTCAGCACGATGTTCGAGCGCACGCTGTCGACGCCCGGCACGCGCATCAGCTTCTTCATCACGAACTGCGACAGCGCGTTGAGATCCGGCGCGACGATCCGCAGCAGATAGTCTGCATCGCCGACCACGGCATGGCATTCGAGCACCTCGGGCAGCACGTCGATCTGCTGCTGGAACTGCTCGATGATCGAATCGCCGTGGTGCTTGAGCTTCAGGCTCGTGAACGCGGTGACGCCGAGCCCGAGCTTTTCGGGGCGCAACATCACGCGATAGCCTTCGATCACGCCGGCAGCCTCGAGCCGCTGCAGCCGCCGGCCGATCTGCGACGGCGACAGCGGCACCTCCTCGCCGAGCTGCTGGTGCGTCGCGCGGCCGAAGCGCTGCAGCACGTCGAGAAGCGCGAGATCGAAGTGATCGAGTTCCAGCATGAGCATTCTCCGCATTGATTCCGATTTTGATGCGCGATTATCGCATCATCAGTCGAATCAACGCCATCTTTGCGCCCATTCCGCATGTCCCCCGCTCTACACTTGCATGGTTCCCATCACAGCGTGCAGAGCCTCACCATGTCCACCGTCGTCACCGCGAAACTGCAGGAGCAGTTCGATGCGGGCCTCGAAACCCGCGCCGATTTCACCATCGACCAGCCGCTCGAACGTTACGGCCAGGTCGACCACGCGGTGTGGCAGCAGCTCTATGCGCGCCAGTCGGCGCTGCTGCGCGGTCGCGCGTGCGACGCGTTCGTCGCCGGGCTCGGGAAGATCGACCTGCCGGCCGATCGCGTGCCGTCGTTCGCCGACGTGAACCGCCAGCTGAAACCGGTCACCGGCTGGGAAATCGTCGCGGTGCCGGGCCTCGTGCCCGATCGCGTGTTCTTCGAGCACCTCGCGAACCGGCGGTTTCCGGTCACCTGGTGGATGCGCCGCCCGGACCAGCTCGACTACCTGCAGGAACCCGACTGCTTCCACGACCTGTTCGGCCACGTGCCGTTGCTGATCGAACCGGTGTTCGCCGACTACATGCAGGCCTACGGCCGCACCGCGCTCGCGGTCGCGGACGACGAAGCGGCGCTCGCGCGGCTGGCGCGCCTCTACTGGTATACGGTGGAATTCGGCCTGATCCGAGACCCGCAGGGCACGAACGGGCTGTCGATCTATGGCGCCGGGATCGTGTCGAGCAAGGGCGAGAGCCTCTACAGTCTCGAAAGCGCAGCGCCGAACCGGCTCGGTTTCGACCTCGAGCGCGTGATGCGCACGCGGTACCGGATCGACACGTTCCAGAAGACCTACTTCGTAATCGACGATTTCGCGCAGCTGTTCGCGCTGGCCGACGTCGACGGCCGCGCGCTGGCCGACCGGCTGGCCACGCAGCCCGAATTCGCGGCCGGCGCGGTATGCGATGGCGATCTCGTGCTGCATCGCGGCACGGGAGAAGGCTGGCCGGACGACGCGGACGCGTAAGGCCGCGGGCCACGCCGGCGTGATTCGTGCACCGGCGCCCGCCTTCCGATGCCCGTCACCGAATGCCCGTCGCCCAACTATGAAACAATGACCGGTACCGGCTTTGCCGCGTGGCCCTTGCCCGCGTGCGGGCGCCGTTACCGAACGAGGTGCAACATGATCCACAAGCTCACATCAGAAGAACGCAAGACCCGGCTCGAAGGCCTGCCGCACTGGACGGCCGTGCCGGGCCGCGACGCGATCCAGCGCAGCCTGCGCTTCGCCGATTTCAACGAGGCCTTCGGCTTCATGACGCGCGTCGCGATCAAGGCGCAGGAAATGAACCACCATCCGGAATGGTTCAACGTATACAACCGCGTCGACGTGACGCTGTCGACCCACGATGCGGACGGCCTGACCGAGCGCGACATCGCGCTCGCGACGTTCATCGACCAGGTGTGCGCACATACCCAACCGGCCGCCTGAGGTCGTCCTCTACCGCCGCGCGTCTTTCGACGCGCGGCGCGTCAACTTTTCATTTCGATGAACGTTTTCTAGGATGTACTCAGCGAAAGCCTTCAACTTTCCAAGCCATCCTTAAGGCGCACGTAAGTCTCATACGCTTTCCGCGCCCTGGGGTCCAAACCTTCCAGTTGCAGCGCGCTTGCGCGCTGTACAATCAGCAGCGCATACGGCTTGGAGAGCGCGCTGGCCTCTTCGCAGAGTTTGAGTTCGTCGCCGCTCGACGGCGAGCGGGCGCGCCAGAAATTGATCGCGGCTTCGAGGTCGTGGATCGAAATATCGGACATGATTGGATTTAATCGTTCGCTGGCCGCCATGCTTGATGTCAGGCGATGCGGCGCCCCTGTGGAAACGGCGTCGTGCTGTCCGCGTGCCTGAACCGCCAACCCATTGTACTTGAGCGAACTTCATGCGACTCCTTCTGATCGAAGACGACCGCCCCATCGCACGCGGTATCCAGAGCAGCCTCGAGCAGGCTGGCTTCACCGTCGACATGGTGCATGACGGCATCTTTGCCGAACAGGCGCTGGCACAGAACCGCCACGAACTCGTGATCCTCGACCTCGGCCTGCCGGGCATCGACGGGATGACGCTGCTCACGCGTTTCCGCCAGACCAACCGCCACACGCCGGTCATCGTGCTGACCGCGCGCGACGAACTGAACGACCGGATCCAGGGCCTGAACTCCGGCGCCGACGACTACATGCTCAAGCCGTTCGAGCCGGCCGAGCTCGAAGCGCGCATCCGCGCGGTGATGCGCCGCAGCGGCCCGCACAGCGACATGCCGCGTCCGGAAGTGTCGCTCGGCGGCGTCCGCCTGTCGGGCGTCGATCGCCGCATCTTCAACGACGACAAGCCGCTCGAACTGTCGCCGCGCGAATTCGCGGTGCTGGAAATGCTGCTGCTGCGTCACGGCCGCGTCGTCAGCAAGGCCCAGCTGCAGGATCACCTCACGCACTTCGGCGGCGATCTCGGCGACACCGCAATCGAAGTCTACGTGCATCGCGTGCGCAAGAAACTCGAGCAGTGCCGCGTCGAAATCGTCACGGTGCGCGGCTTCGGCTATCTGCTGCAGGAAATCCGCCAGACCGCGAGCGTCTGAGCGGCGCCGCACGCCGGCCGGCCGCGTGCCGCCGGCGAGCCGCCCTGCCCGCGTCGCCGTCCGGCGCACGTCCGCGCCGCTCCCCGTGAGCGGCGCTTATCCATTTGCCCGTCGAAATGTCTTCTGATCCGGCTGTGACCACCAGCCTGCGCCGCTCGCTGCTTCGGCGCCTCGCCGCGCCGCTGTCGATGCTCGCGCTGATGAGCGGCCTGATCGCCTACTGGCTCGCGTGGCAATACACGCAACACGTGATCGACCGCTCGCTCGCCGACCTCGCGACCGCCATCTCCAAACAGATCCAGATCGCCGGCCCCGACGCGCCGTTCACGGTGCCGCCGCTCGCGCAGGCGATGTTCTCCGATCCGGCCGAGGCGCTGATCTACCGGATCAGCGACGGCGAGCAGGAACTCGCCGGCGATCCGAAACTGCCGCTGCGGGGCATCAACGTGCGCCGCATGCATCACGCGTACGTGTTCGAGGCCGAGTACGACAACCGCGCGGTGCGGGTCGCGCAGGTGCGCGTCGAGGAAGTCGACGGCGGCCGGCCGATGGTGGTTGAGGTCGCGCAACCGGTGCGGCACCGTTACCGGATCGCGGCCGAATTCCTCGTCGCGATCATGATGCCGCTGCTGCTGCTGCTGCTCGCGGGCTGGGGCATCGTGTGGCGCGTCGTGAACCAGCAGCTCGGCCCGCTCACGCATCTCGCCGATTCGCTGAACCGGCAGACCCACACGTCGCTGGAGCCGGTCGACGAAACCGACGTGCCGCTCGAGATCCGGCCGCTGACGAGCGCGATGAACGCGCTGCTCGGCCGCCTGAAGACCGCCCTCGACGCGCAGCGCAAGTTCATCGCCGATGCCGCGCACCAGCTGCGCACGCCGCTCACGGCCGTGAAGCTGCATGCCGAGCAGGCCGCCGTCGCGCGCGACCCGCAGCAGACCTATGCCGCGGTGCGCGAACTGCGCGCGGCCGCCGACCGCGCGGTGCGGCTGTCGAACCAGCTGCTGTCGCTCGCGCGCGCGGAGCCGGGCGAACAGGCCGCGCGTTTCGTCGACGTCGACCTGGCCGCGATGGCGTTCGAGACGGGTGCCGAATGGGTACCGCGCGCGCTCGCGTCGCATGTCGACCTCGGCTTCCAGCGCAGCGACGATCCCGGCGAAGACGAAACGCTGAACGTGCGCGGCAACCCCGTGCTGCTGCGCGAGGTGATCGCGAACCTGCTCGACAATGCGTTGAAATATGTGCCGCTCGCCCGGCCGGACGGGGCGCGGATCACGGTGAACGTCGCGCGCGGCGCGCTCGAGACCGGCGAGCCGGCCGCCGAGATCGTCGTCGAGGACAACGGCCCGGGCGTGCCGGCCAATCAGCAGGCCGACCTGTTCAAGCGCTTCTTCCGTGGCGACGCGCAAAGCGGCAACGGCGTCGAGACGGGCGCCGGGCTCGGGCTCGCGATCGTGCACGACATCATCGCGATGCACGGCGGCACGGTGTCGTACGAGGATGCATCGGAAGGCGGTTCGCGCTTCGTGGTGCGGGTGCCGCTCGCCAAGCGCACCGGGAAGCCGGCGAGCGAGACGCCGGCCGCCGCGCCGACGCACTGAGGCACGCGCGGCGAACCCTCATCAGGCTGGATGGACGGCCGAGTGGCGGCCATCCGGCGGTGAAGCAGCCGCGCGATGCGCGGCCTCACCGGTCACTTCTTCTTTTTCTTGTCCTTCGCGCCGGACTCGGACTTGCCGTCCTTCCTGTCCTTCTTCTTTTTCTTCTTGCCGTCGTCGTCCGGCGTGGCGAGCAGCGTGCCGCGGCATACGGTCGCGCCGCAATGGCACGCGTATTCCCGCTTGAGTTTCTTCGTCAGCTTCTCGTCGATCACGAGGCCGTAGTCGTAGAACAGCTCTTCTTCCGGCCCGATGTCGCGCAGTGCGTGGATGAACACGCGACCCTTGATCTCCTCGGCCTCGCAGTTCGGCGCGCACGAATGGTTGATCCAGCGCGCGCTGTTGCCGTCGATCTTGCCGTCGATCACCCCGCCCTCTTCCAGTGCGAAGTAGAACGTATGGTTCGGCTCGTTCGGGTCGTGCGGATGGCGGCGCAGCGCTTCCTTCCACGAAATTCGCTCGCCCTTGTATTCCACTACGCGTTCGCCGGCCTTGATCGGCTCCACCGCGAACACGCCCTTGCCGTGAACTCCCGAGCGGCGTACCGCGATCCTGCGTGAACTCATCGAACGAATCCTTTGAAGACGACTTGAATGGAAGACGGCCGCGCCTTCGTTTTGCGCGGCCCTGCGTCGCGCAAAACGAAAACGCGGCACCGGTCGGTGCCGCGTCGGGACATGCGGCGAATCACCCGCATCCTACACGTTCAAGATTGCTTCGCTCAACATCGCGCGCAATATTGCGCGCATGACGCTCAGCGCTGGCCGAATGCGATGTCGCCGAACAACGCCTTGTGCTCGCGCGGCTGCGAACGCCAGTACTGCGGCGGCGCCGACACCTGCGCGCCGAGCTCGGCAGCCGCATGCCACGGCCAGCGCGGGTCGTACAGCATCGCGCGCGCCATCGCGACGAAATCGGCGTCGCCCGACTCGATCAGCCGGTTCGCATGCGCGGGATCGTTGATCAGGCCGACCGCGATCGTCGGCATCCCGACCGCGCGCTTCACCGCCTGCGCGAACGGCACCTGGTAACCGGGCGACAGCGGAATCTTCTGTAGCGGCGACACGCCGCCGGACGACACGTCGATCCAGTCGCAGCCGCGCTGCTTCAGCTCGTGCGCAAACGCGATCGTGTCCTCCAGTTCCCAGCCGCCCTCGACCCAGTCGGTCGCCGACACGCGCACGCCGACCGGCCGGTCCGCCGGAAACGCCGCGCGCACGATCTCGAAGATCTCGAGCGGAAAGCGCATCCGGTTTTCGCGCGAGCCGCCGTATTCGTCGGTACGCTGGTTCGCAAGCGGCGACAGGAACTGATGCAGCAGGTAGCCGTGCGCCGCATGCACCTCGATCGCATCGATGCCGAGGCGCGCGGCACGCTTCGCGGCGGCGGCGAACGCGTCGCGGATCCGGTTCAGGCCGGCCGCGTCGAGCGCGAGCGGCGGCGTCTCGCCGTCCTTGTGCGGCAGGGCCGACGGCGCATGCGGCAGCCAGCCGCCATCGGCGACGGACACGAGCTGGCCGCCCTTCCACGGCACCTCGCTCGACGCCTTGCGCCCCGCGTGCGACAGCTGCATCGCGACGCGGACCGGCGAATGTTTGCGGATCGCCGCCAGCACGGGCTTGAGCGCTGCTTCGGTCGCGTCGTCCCACAAACCGAGGTCGCCGGCCGTGATGCGCCCGTCGGGTTCGACCGCGGTCGCTTCGATGCAGAGCAGGCCCGCGCCGGACAGCGCGAGATGGCCCAGGTGAATCATGTGCCAGTCGGTCGCCTCGCCGCGCTCGGCCGAGTACTGGCACATCGGGGAGATCACGATCCGGTTCGGAAGGGTCACGCCGCGCAGCGTGAACGGGGAAAACAGCGCAGTCATGGAGGCCGCTCGCCAGGAAAGGGAAACAGCGGACGAGCGTAGCATGCGGGCTCGAAGCCTGCTGGCGGCCGGTTCGGCAGTAAGCGGATGGTCAGGTAGCGCCGCCGCGCCGCCGGCAGCGATGCCGCGCGCACACGGCATGCAGCGGTGCGCCGGCCGGCAAGGCCTGCGGGCCGGTCACACGCGGCGCCGGCTCGCTCCGGATCAAAGCCCGACGCTGTCGAGCCACTCCGCGAACATGCGTCGCGCGGCCGCCTCCAGCGCCGGACCGTGCTGCACGGTGTCGGCGCGCAGCTGGCGTGCGTCGATGCCGGGCGTCGACGCGATTTCGCCGGCGTTGCCGATCAGCCAGGGTTCGAAGCGGTCGGCACGGATTTCGGGATGGCATTGCAGCGCCAGCACGTGCTGCCCCCACGCGAACGCCTGGTGGCGGCAGGCCGGTGTCGAGGCCAGATGGATCGCGCCGCCCGGCAGGTCGAACGTATCGCCGTGCCAGTGCAGCATCGAGGTCGCCGCGCCGTCGAGATGGCGCAGCGGCGACGCGCGGCCCGCGTCGGTGAGCGTCAGCGGCGCCCAGCCGAGTTCCTTCTGCGCAGCCGGATAGACGCGCGCACCGAGCGCGCGGGCGATGAACTGCGCGCCAAGGCAGATGCCGAGGATCGGCAGCCCGGCGTCGATGCGCTGGCGCACGAGCGCCGTGAGCGGCGCGATCGACGGATACTGCGCGTCTTCGTACACGCTGAGTGGCCCGCCGAGCATCACGAGCAGCGCCGGCTTGAGCGCGTCGAGCACCTCGACGCGCGACGCGCCGACGTCGACGTAGCGCACCCGCCGCCCGCGCGCCCCGAGCACCTGCTCGAAGCTGCCGAGGTCCTCGAAATGCACGTGGCGGATCGCCACCACTTCAGCGTTCATCATCGGCCTCCCGGTCGATCGACGGACGTCAGCCGGCGAACACCTTCCAGGTCTTCTTTTGCGTTGCCGCGTCGGCTTCTTCGTGCACCGAACAGTCCAGACGCAGATCGCTGTCGGCCATCGACAGGTCGAGCGCCGCGCAGTGATGCACGGTCTTCTTCGACTGCTTGCCCGGCTGGAAATGCGCGCACGTCAGGCACATGCGCTGCGGCGGCGTCGCACCGGCCACCTGCAGTTCGCGCAGCGTCTTCAGCAGCGCGCGGTACAGCGCGCCCTGCTCGTCCGCGCCGAGCTTGCCGACCGCCTTCGTCAGGAATTCCGGCCATTGCAGCGCCTTCTTCGCCGCGGTACGGCCGCGGGCCGACAGGCGCACGGCAAGCGCTCGGCCGTCGTCCAGCGCGCGGCGCTTCTCGACGAGCCCCTTCGTCTCCAGCGTGCTGACCGCATCGCTGGTGGTCGCAGCCGTGAGCTGCGTCTCGCGCGCGATCTCGCCGAGCCGCATCGGGCCCTTGCGTTGCAGCAGCAGCACGAGGATCTCGCCCTGCGTCGGCGTGAGGCCCGCGCCTTCCGCCCAATCCCATGCCTGGCTTCGCATGGCCGTACTCAACCGCAGCAAGCTGTGGGTCACACGTCCCGAAGCCTGATTCCCGTAAACGCCTTCGCTCATAGTCTTTTCGCTTTGCCGCCGCCCGGATTGCCGAGCAGCCGTAGTGTGGAGATCGAATGTCTATCTCAAAACAGACGCTCGTCGAGGAGCGTCGACACGGCCGTCGCGAGGCACACGCGGCGGTCGCGTTCGCGGCGACCGGTGAGACACAGGTCATTCCGGTGTCCGCAAAGCCGACATTCTAAGCGAGAGCGGAAAATCGCACAGCTAAGTTATCCCCTTCATTCTGTGGAAAATCGCTGGATAACCGGATTTTTTCGTTGTGCCGGCAATCCCTGCCGGCCTGACGGCACAACGCGCAAACATTTTCCTGTTCAAATCGGCCATCGTGCGGCTAGCGGCGATCCACCGGGTTATCCATGCCGCAGTGCGTTGACTTTGCAGCGGAATATCCAGTTATCCACAGATTTTCAGGATGACTGGCGACGCGGTACGCCCGAATCGGCGTCGACCGGCATTCAGCGAATCGCCGCGCGGTCGAGCCTGTAATCTGCAAAACATTTTTTCATTCACGCCAGCGCAGGCACTGCTGGCGGACCGTCTCGTTCAGCGATTTTTCCTGTTTGAAAACGGTTCTCAACCACGATGCGTCATTCACGCGCGCCTTCGCGAGCGCACCGATCTCGTCGAGTGCCGCGCGCGAACCGAGCGCGGCCGCATGCGGCGCGATCCGGTCGAGCGTGTCGAGGATGTCTTCCGCGATCGTGCGGCGCTCACCTGTCTGAGGATTGACACAGGTGCCCTCGAGCCCGAAGCGGCAGGCTTCGAAACGGTTGAATGTGTAGACGAGATAGTCGTCCTCCGACAGCTTCAGCGGCCGGTCGGTCAGCAGGTAGCGCGCGAGCGTCTGGATGTAGCACGCGATCGCGGCCGCGCGGTCGACCGACAGCGGCGTGTCCATCACGCGCACCTCGATCGTCCCGTAGCCGGGCTTCGGCCGGATGTCCCAGTAAAAGTCCTTCATCGAGTTGACGACGCCCGTGTTGACCATCTTCGTGAAGTACTCCTCGAAGCTGTCCCAGGTCAGCACGAACGGCGCGCGGCCCGACAGCGGGAACGCGAACACCGAATTCAGGCGCGCCGAATGGAAGCCGGTGTCGACGTTCTGCACGAACGGCGACGACGCGGACAGCGCGATGAAGTGCGGAATGAAGCGCGACATCGAGTGCAGCAGGAACAGCGCGCTGTCCGGATCGGGACAGCCGATGTGCACGTGCTGGCCGAACACGGTGAACTGCTTCGCGAGATAGCCGTACAGCTCGGAGATGTACTGGAAGCGCGGCGCGTCGTAGATCTGCCGGTCGCTCCATTGCTGGAACGCGTGCGTGCCGCCGCCGGCGAGCCCGACGTTGAGCTGGTCGGCCGCCTTCACCAGCACGTCGCGGATCGCGTGCAGCTCGGAGACCGCCTGCTCGTGCGAATGGCAGATGCCGGTCGACAGCTCGATCATGCTCTCGGTGATTTCAGGCGTGATGTTGCCGGGGAAGGTCTCGCCCTGGATCAGGCGCATCAGGTCGGATGCAGCCTTGGTGAGGTCGTAGTTGTGCGTGTTGACGACCTGGATCTCCAGTTCGACGCCGAACGTGAACGGTTCGGAATTGACGAAGGTTTCGAGTGCCATGGCAGGTTCCGGAATCAGTTTCTGTCGCTGCGTTCGCTGACCGCCGACAGGCAGCGGTAGACGACGAACGGGCTGACGAGCTGCAGGATCACGATCGTGCACATCACGATCGCGCGCAGGTGCGGGTCGAAATTCGGATAGAGCTGGTAGGTGTCGTCGACGAGCAGGTACGACAGCGCGGACATCGGTGTCAGCGCGATGCCGAGCGCGACGCCCTGCTTCATCCCGAGCCCGCTCGGCTTCGCGAACGCGACGACGCCGGCGAGCTTGGCGGCGAGCCGCGTGACGATCAGCGCGATCGCGAGCAGGCCGCCGAGCGCGATGTCGCCCCACGTGAACGACGTGAGCGTCAGCACGAACAGGATCACCGTCAGCAGCCAGCCGGCCGTGCCGAAATGCTCGGGCCACAGCTGCGGCCGCGCTTCGAGGTTCTTCACGATGATGCCGGCGAGCAGCAGCGTGAGCAGCGTCGACAGCTTCAGCGCCTGCGCGACCGCGATCGCGAGCATCACGAGCCCGAACAGCGCGACGAACGAATGCTCGTCGCGCATCGTCGCGGTCATGTGACGGAACAGGTAATTGCACGCCCGCGCGACCAGGTACGCGACGATGAACGAACCGGCGATCAGGTAGGCGGGTTGCAGGATCGTCGCGAAAACGTTCCCGTACGCTTCCTGGTGGAGCCAGCTCGTGACGAGCTTGGTCAGCACGATCGCGTACACGCTGTTCAGCGCGGTCAGCGTGATGAGGCGCTGCGACACCTGCCCTTCCGCGCGCAGCTCGGTCTTGAGCTGGATCACCATCGACGGCGACGTCGCGATTGCGATCGCCGACAACACGAGCGCGACCATGCCCGACACGCCGAGCGCGAGCATCACGAACAGCACGAGCACGAACGTCAGCGTCGCCTCGGCCAGGCTCGACGCAATGAGCCACGGATTGCGGCGGATCCATTTCAGGTCCAGGCGGCTGCCGAGCTCGAACAGCAGCAGGCCGAGCGCGACGTCGATCAGCAGCCGCGAGGTTTCGTCGGTGCTCGCGTCGATCACGCCGAATCCGAACGAACCGGCGATGAGACCGATCACCGCATACCCGGTGATGCGCGGCAGCCGCCATGCGCGATAGCACAGCTCGCCACACAGACCGGCCGCGAACAACGCGAGCCCGGCCCAGAACACGGCATCCGGCGCGAGCGGCCAATTGGGCAGGAATGAAAACGCCGACTTCATCGTGGTGACTTCTCCTTTGGAAGCAATCGCCAGCGGCGCGGGGTCAAGCGTCAGAAATGAGATGCGCGCCGGCTGGGTATCGCCCCGAGTGTGAATGTTGTGGTCGACGACGGCGGGACATGGGATCCGCCTCTTTCCGCCATCCGGCGGAACTGTCGTTCAGGCTGCCGATCTGGATTGTCGGCCTGGTGTGTGAACGGACTGCGCAGTCTCGATGATTCAGATTCGAAATCGAGCCGACCGTTCCATTGAAGCATGTCCGGCGCTTGGCCGAACGAACGCGAAGGAAACCGATTGTGCCACAGCTTTTTCGCTCCGGAACCGATTGAATCGACTCGCGGCGCTGTGAGGCGCCACAGGTCTTTGGTTTCAATGGTTTACTTGTATATATACGTAGTAGAAGTTAACAAGGCGCTCACAGTTCTGTGGATAACTTCGGTTTACGCAACAAGATCAAGGCGTTGGCGCGGCCATAAGTCGTTGCACAGGCTGTTTGCTCACAGAGGTTTGAGTTGGGCAACTTTCGGGCCGTTTCACAGCTGTGCCGAGTTGCCCAGTTTACGTCCACTGTGATTGCACACGAAGTGCGTGCGGATTTCGCGCGGTTATCCACAGCGTCGCGTGGATAACCTTGCGCGAAAAAATCGAAGGACTGTGAGGATTCGGCTGACGAGATCAGCCGATCTGGCGGCCGCGCAGCGCGCGGATCAGGAACCGGGCCGGGTCGACGGCATCGGCGAGTTCGCGCTCGAGCGGCAGCGGCTCGCCTTCCAGTTGCGACGCGATCAGTTCGGCGCCGAGCGCGGCCCACACGAGGCCGCGGGAACCGTAGCCGAATGCGCCGTACAGGCCCGCGGTGCGCGGCAGGTCGCGCGCCCTCGCACCGCTCAGCGCGCGTGCGTTCGCGACGGCCTGCGCTTCGTCGGCGAGCGGGCCGATCACCGGCACGCGGTCGGCGACGACCCAGCGAAACGCGACGCGCCCGCGCAGCGTATCGACGTCCGGCAGCTCGCCGATCAGGCCGGGCAGCAGATGCCGGACGCGCTCGATATTTTCGATATGCCCGGCGCCGCGCATCGCCGGATCGAGGTCGTCGGGTTCGAACGTCGCGCCGATCAGCAGCGTGCCGTCGTCGAGCGGTACCGCATAGCCGTCGCCGATCGCGGGGCACGGCAGCGGTGCCGTGCTGCCGGGCGGCAGCAGCGTGAGCTGGCCGCGCACCGGCTGCAGCGCGACGTGCCGCAGGCCCGCGAGACGCACGGCGTCGCCGGCGTTCGCGAGCACGACGACCGGCGCCTCGGCAAGCGTCGCGCCTGCCGCGTCGACGGCGCGCCACGTGTCGCCATCGCGCTCGAGGCGCGCGACTTCGGTGCCGGCGAGCAGTGTCACGCGTTCACCGGCCGCCGCGACTTGTGCGGCGCAGACCCCGGCCGGCCAGACGGCGCCGCCGTGCGGAAACAGCAGGCCGCCATGTGCGACCGGCAGGTTCAGATGCGCGCGCGCGGCGTCCGTGTCGAGCAGCGACACGTAGTCGGACGGTGCGCCGAGCGCGTCGAACGCATCGCGCATCCGCACGAAATCGTCGGCCGATTCCGCGAGATGGATCATCCCGCGCGTGCTGCGCGCGAACGCATGACCCGCATGCTCGAGCGCGCGCCAGCGTGTCAGTGCATGCAGGAAACCGCTGCGCGTGAGGCGGCTCGCGACGTTGTCGTCGCGCGTCATCAGTGGATGGAATACGCCGGCCGGATTGCCCGATGCGTCGCTCGCGATCCGCGCGTGCCGCTCGATCAGCGTGACGTTCCAGCCGCGCGCGGCGAGTCGTTCGACGACCGCGCAGCCGGCCAGCCCCGCGCCGATCACGATCGCGTCGCGCGCGGCAACCGGCAAGGCGCGCGGCGGTTCGTGCCGGCGCATCCGCCAGCGCGGTGCGTATTCGCCCGCGAGCATCGCGAACTTGCCGGCCAGCCCGGCCATCTTGCGATACGTGAAACCCGCTTCGAGGAGCGCTTGTTTCACCACGCCCGCGCTCGAATAAGTCGCAAAGGTCGCTTTCTCGGCGGCGATACGTGCGAGCGCGCGGAACACATCGGCCGACCAGAGATCCGGGTTTTTCGCGGGCGCGAAACCGTCCAGATAGAACGCATCGGCGCGGGCGACCAGTTTCGGCAGCATCTCGCACGCGTCGCCCAGCGCGAGCGTGAGCACGACCCGGCCAGCGTCGAATTCGAGGCGATGAAAACCGGGAACGAGCATCGGCCACGCATCGGCGAGCATTTCTGCTTCCGTCGATATAGTTGTGTTCGCAACCATATGGGACAGTGCCAGGCGCAGGTCATCGCGCGAAAACGGATGCTTCTCGAACGACACGAAATGCAGCCGTTCGCAGCGCGCGGGATCGTCGCGCCAGGCGGCCCAGGTCGCGAGGAAGTTGACGCCCGCGCCGAACCCCGTCTCGACGATCGTGAACGTGCGCCGGCCTTGCCAGCGCCCGGGCAGCGCGTTGCCCGCGATGAACACGTAGTTCGCCTGCGCGAGCGCGCCCGCGACGTTGTGATAGATGTCGCCGTACGCGGGCGAGATGAGGGTGCCGTCGTCGCGGAACGCGAGCGTGGCGGGAACGAGTCGGTCGGGCATGCGAAACAAAAAACGTGGCAGCCAAGCCTGGCAAGGGATTGCGCGGAGGCGTCCGGCGGGTCGTTGGCAAAAACCAACGGCGTTGCGCGGCGGCGGACCCGGCTGCGTATCCCGTCCGGTTGGCGCAGGTCAAAAAACGGGCAATCGACGATTCATTCGGCGAAATACCGATGAAAATCTTTGAAACCCTTGTCGTTATTGGGTTTGCGCTGCGCTATCATAGCAACGCCGTACCGCGGGGTGGCCTTCCGGCAAACCGGACGGCACGTCGCGCGGGCCAGGATTCGGCGCTGTGCCGTCGAAGTCTGACTCTCGACGGCACGGTTCGCGCACGTATAATCGGCGCGTTCGCGCTGTTCGTGTCAAACCTAACCTGAAAAAGGAACCTTAATGAACAAACAGGAACTGATCGACGCCGTCGCCGCCCAAACGGGCGCCAGCAAGGCTCAAACCGGCGAAACGCTGGACACGCTGCTCGAAGTCATCAAGAAGGCCGTGTCGAAGGGTGATGCGGTTCAGCTGATCGGCTTCGGCAGCTTCGGTTCGGGCAAGCGCGCAGCACGTACGGGCCGCAACCCGAAGACCGGCGAAACCATCAAGATCCCGGCAGCCAAGACGGTCAAGTTCACGGCTGGCAAGGCGTTCAAGGACGCCGTCAACAAGCGTTAATCCAGCGCCTGTTCCAGGAAAAAAACCCGCCTTTCGGCGGGTTTTTTGTTGGGCGCGCGCGGCATTTTTGCCACAGTTCGCGCCCCTCTTGCAAGATTTAACGGTTGCCTGTCGCAGGCCGTTTTTACCGCGTATTACGCGTGCACGATCTGCGTGTCGCCGGGATCGTCGTCGTCGTGCGCATCGACATCCCACACCGGAAACGGATCGTCGAACGTGCTCCATTGCGCCGCACCGAGCGCGAATTCCGCATCGGTGAGCAGGCATGCGTCGAGTTTTGCGCGCCATGTGTCGGCATCGAGCCCGATGCCGATCAGCACCAGTTCCTGACGGCGATCGCCGACCGAGCGGTCGTCGAGGTCGCCCTGCCACTCCGTGCGAATTTCGGCGAGCAACTCGTCGTCGTCCGGCCATTCCGCGCGATCCTGCGCGGCCCACCAGAGGCCCGCCGGACCATGCCGGCATACGCCGCCCGCCTGCGACAGCGAGCCCGCGATGTCGTTGCGCGTCGCGAGCCAGAAGAAGCCCTTGCTGCGCAGCACGCCCGGCCACTCCTGATGCAGCAGCGCCCAGAGCCGTGCCGGATGAAACGGCCGGCGCGCGCGGTAAACAAAATTGCCGATGCCGAATTCGTCGGCTTCGCCATGCACGTGCGCATGATGCGGATCGTGGCAGTCGGGATCGTCGCAATGCGTGTGATCGTGATCGAGCGACGCGAGCCAGCCCGGCGCGTTCGCGGCCTCGTCGAAATCGAAGCGGCCGGTGTTCAGCACTTCCTCGAGCGGCACGTTGCCGAACGTCGACACGACCTGGTGCGCGCGCGGGTTGAGCCGCGCGAGGATGTGCTGCAGGCGCGCGAGTTCTTCCGCGCCGACGAGGTCGGTCTTGTTGATCACGAGCACGTCGCAGAACTCGATCTGCTCGATCAGCAGCTCGACGAGCGTGCGATCGTCTTCGTCCGATGCGGCGATGCCGCGCGTCGCGAGCGCGTCGTCGGAACCGTAGTCGCGCAGGAAATTGTAGGCGTCGACCACGGTGACGAGCGTGTCGAGCCGCGCGACGTTCGACAGCGATGCGCCGTCGTCGTCGACGAACGTGAAGGTTTCGGCGATCGGCATCGGCTCCGCGATGCCGGTCGATTCGATCACGATCGCGTCGAAGCGGCCATCCGCCGCGAGATTGCGGATCTCGACGAGCAGGTCGTCGCGCAGCGTGCAGCAGATGCAGCCGTTCGACATCTCGACCAGGCGTTCCTCGACATGCGACAGCGCCTGCGCATCGCGTACGAGCGACGCATCGATGTTGACCGCCGCGAGATCGTTGACGATCACGGCGACTTTCAGGCCTGCGCGGTTCGCGAGGATGTGATTGAGCAGCGTGGTCTTGCCGGCGCCGAGGAAACCGGACAGCACGGTGACGGGCAACGGCTGGTTCATTGCCGGATTCATAACGATTTGCACCAACGGAAAAAAGGGAAAAGCGGCCGCGGCGCCCTGACGGGGCGCGATCGGCCCGGAGCCGGTCGCCCGGGCCGGTCGAAACCGCGGCGTGAGATCCGCATTGTGCATCAAACGCGCGCCGGCCGAGCGGCACGGCGTCGGCAAGCGCCGCGGCGCGGCGTCACTGCTCGGGCGGCATCAGCTTCCACTGCGTCAGGATCCCGGCGATCTGCCGCGCATACTTGTCGCGCAGCGACGGCGTTTCCGAATGATAGGCGCCGACGGCCTGCCATGTGTTGCCGTAGCGATTCATCTTCTGGCGCAGGTGCCACGCGGCGATGTAGACGTTCTTGCACGGCTGCATCAGCGTGTCGCGGCCGATGCCGTAGCGCGACAGCGCCGGCAGGTGGATCGAATTGATCTGCATCAGGCCGTAGTCGACCGAGCCGTTCGTATTCTTGTTCAGCGCGTCGGGCCGGTTGTGCGACTCCTGCCACGCGATCGCGCGCAGGATCAGCGGATTGACCTTCTGGTAGCGGGCGGCCTCGTCGAAACAATCCGCGCGTGCGCTTCCGCAGGCGAACCACACGCCGGCGGCGATCAACGCGATCGAAGCGAACCGTCTGTTCATGGTGCGGAAAACGAAAGGAATGGGCGCAAGGATCGGGAAAACCCGTGTCCGTTATTCGTGCGACTGGAAACGTGCCGCCCGTATCATACCGAGAGTCCGTCACGTGGCGACATGCGAACGACGGCTGCCCGTTTATACCGCATTTTCGTGTCGATTCATCGCAAAAACGACGGCGACGGACGGCATGCCGGGGCGGCGCCGAAATCTTACATATTGCATACGGCGCGCCGGATACATGTCGTATGTGAGACAGTCCTCGGCTCAATGTGATATTCCGGACATGAAAAGCTGCTAATGTCGCCTCTTTCGGACCTGGATCCCAGCACTACCGCCGGAAGTGGCCTGAGCCGGCATCGACCCATTCATCCATGACAAGAAATCGCTTCGTTATGCGGCGCATCGCGACGACCCTGATCGTCGCCGGCATCATCGTCTCGCAGGCCGCCTACGCTCAGGTCACGCTCAATTTCGTGAATGCGGACATCGACCAGGTCGCCAAGGCGATCGGTGCCGCAACCGGCAAGACCATCATCGTCGACCCCCGCGTGAAGGGGCAGCTCAATTTAGTGGCCGAACGGCCGGTGCCGGAAGACCAGGCGCTGAAGACGCTGCAGTCGGCGCTGCGCATGCAGGGCTTCGCGCTCGTGCAGGATCACGGGGTGCTGAAGGTCGTGCCGGAAGCCGACGCGAAGCTGCAGGGCGTGCCGACCTATGTCGGCAATGCGCCGCAGGCCCGCGGCGACCAGGTCATCACGCAGGTGTTCGAGCTGCGCAACGAATCGGCGAACAACCTGCTGCCGGTGCTGCGGCCGCTGATCTCGCCGAACAACACGGTCACCGCCTACCCGGCGAACAATACGATCGTCGTCACCGACTACGCGGACAACGTGCGCCGCATCGCGCAGATCATCTCGGGCGTCGACAGCGCCGCGGGCGCGCAGGTCCAGGTCGTGCCGCTGCGCAACGCGAACGCGATCGACCTCGCCGCGCAGCTGCAGAAGATGCTCGACCCGGGCGCGATCGGCAACAGCGACGCGACGCTGAAGGTGTCGGTCACCGCCGACCCGCGCACCAACTCGCTGATGCTGCGCGCGTCGAGCGCGTCGCGCCTCGCGGCCGCGAAGCGCCTCGTGCAGCAGCTCGACGCGCCGAGCGCGGTGCCCGGCAACATGCACGTCGTGCCGCTGCGCAACGCCGACGCGGTGAAGCTCGCGAAGACGCTGCGCGGGATGCTCGGCAAGAGCAGCAGCGACAGCGGTTCGTCGGCGTCGTCCAACGACGCGAACAGCTTCAACCAGGGCGGCGGCTCGTCGCAGAGCGGCAACTTCTCGACCGGCACGTCGGGCACCCCGCCGCTGCCGTCGGGCGGCCTCGGCGGTTCGTCTTCGTCGTCGTACGGCGGTGGTTCGTCCAGCGGCGGCGGTCTCGGCACGGGCGGCCTGCTCGGCGGCGACAAGGACAAGAGCGGCGACGACAACCAGCCGGGCGGGATGATCCAGGCCGACGCGGCCACCAACTCGCTGATCATCACCGCGTCCGATCCCGTTTACCGCAACCTGCGCTCGGTGATCGACCAGCTCGACGCACGGCGCGCGCAGGTCTATATCGAAGCGCTGATCGTCGAGCTGAACTCGAATACGTCCGGCAACCTCGGCATCCAGTGGCAGATCGCCCAGGGCCAGTTTCTCGGCGGCACGAACTTCAGCGCCCCCGGTACGCCCAGCGGCAACATCCTCGGGGTGTCGGGCGCGGTTGCCGCCGGTGGTACGGCGGGGCTCGGCGCGCTGGGGCAGACGCTCCTGCCGGGCCTGAACGTCGGCTGGCTGCACAACATGTTCGGCGTGCAGGGCCTTGGCGCGCTGCTGAATTATTTCGCGGGCGTGAGCGACGCGAACGTGCTGTCGACGCCGAACCTCATCACGCTCGACAACGAAGAGGCGAAGATCGTCGTCGGCCAGAACGTGCCGATTCCGACGGGGTCGTATTCGAACCTGACGAGCGGCAACACGAACAACGCATTCAATACCTACGATCGCCGCGATGTCGGCCTCACGCTGCACGTGAAGCCGCAGATCACCGACGGCGGCATCCTGAAGCTGCAGCTCTACACCGAGGATTCGGCGGTCGTCACCAGCACGTTGACCGCCACGACCGGCCCGACGTTCACCAAGCGCTCGATCCAGTCGACGATCCTGGCGGACAACGGCGAAATCATCGTGCTCGGCGGCCTGATGCAGGACAACTACAACGTGTCGAACAGCAAGGTGCCGCTGCTGGGCGACATCCCGTGGATCGGCCAGCTGTTCCGCTCGGAATCGAAGAACCGACAGAAGACCAACCTGATGGTGTTCCTGCGCCCGGTGATCATCACCGACCGGCAGACCGCGCAGGCGGTGTCGGCGAACCGCTACGACTATATCCAGGGCGTCACGGGCTCGTATAAGTCTGACAACAACGTCATGCGTGACAAGGACGATCCGACCGTTCCGCCGATGCCGCTCGGCCCGAGCGAAGGCGGCTCGGCACTGAACCTGTTCGACCTGACGAAGATTCGCCGCCAGCAGCAGGGCCCGCAGCCGGCGCAGCAGGCGCAACCGGCCGTCCAGCCGCAAGCCGTGCCGCAGCAGCAGATGCAGCAACAGCCGCTGACGGTGCCGTCGGGAGCCTCGCAGTGACCGACGTGCTCGCGTCCTCCGCCCACGACGGCGCGCCGGGCGAACGGCAGCCGCCGTCGCCGCTCGCCGCGCGCCTGTTGCCGTACGGCTTTGCGAAGAGCGGCCAGGTGCTGATCGCGCACCAGCTCGACGACACGCTCGAGGTGTGGATCAGCGAACGCACGAACGATGCGGCGCTCGCCGAAATCGCGCGCAACTTCGGCTCGATCTCCGTGCATCGCGTGCCGGCCGACGAACTTGCGCAGGCGATCAACCAGGCCTACGCGCGCCAGGACGGCAGCGCGGCGCAGATCGTCGGCGAGGTCGAAGGCGAAGTCGACCTGTCGCGGCTGATGCAGGACATCCCCGAAGTCGAGGATCTGCTCGAATCGGAGGACGACGCGCCGATCATCCGGATGATCAACGCGCTGCTCACGCAAGCGGCGCGCGAACAGGCATCGGACATCCACATCGAGCCGTTCGAGAATGCATCGGTCGTGCGCTTTCGCGTCGACGGCACGCTGCGCGACGTCGTGCGCCCGAAGAAGGCGCTGCACGGCGCGCTGATCTCGCGGATCAAGATCATGGCGCAGCTCGACATCGCCGAGAAACGCCTGCCGCAGGACGGCCGCATCACGCTGCGCGTCGGCGGCCGGCCGGTCGACGTGCGCGTGTCGACGCTGCCGACCGGGCACGGCGAGCGCGCGGTGCTGCGTCTGCTGGAAAAGGATGCGCAGCGCCTGAACCTCGAAGCGCTCGGGATGGGCCGCGACACGCTCGTCCAGTTCGACAAGCTGATCGCCCGCCCGCACGGGATCGTGCTGGTGACGGGCCCGACCGGTTCGGGCAAGACGACGACGCTGTATGCGTCGATGTCGCGGCTCGAAACGGCGACGACCAACATCATGACCGTCGAGGATCCGATCGAATACGACCTGTCCGGCATCGGCCAGACGCAGGTGAACGAGCGGATCGGGATGACCTTCGCCCGCGCGCTGCGTTCGATCCTGCGCCAGGACCCGGACGTGATCATGATCGGCGAAATCCGCGACCTCGAAACCGCGCAGATCGCGGTGCAGGCGTCGCTCACGGGCCACCTCGTGCTCGCGACGCTGCACACCAACGATGCGGCGTCCGCCGTCACGCGCCTGACCGACATGGGCGTCGAGCCGTACCTGCTCGCGTCGTCGCTGCTCGGCGTGCTCGCGCAGCGCCTGGTGCGGCAGCTGTGCCCGGTCTGCAAGGAAGAGCGGCAGGAGGAAGGCCGCACCGTGTGGCATCCGGTCGGCTGCGACAAGTGCGGGCATTCGGGCTACACGGGCCGGCGCGGCGTATACGAACTGCTGGTGGTCGACGATTCGATCCGTACGCTGATCCACCGCAACGCGGCCGATGCGGAGATTCTCGCCGCGGGCCGCGCGGAAGGGATGCGCACGCTGCGCGACGACGCCGAGCGCTGGCTCGCGGCCGGTGCGACGTCGCTCGAGGAAGTGCTGCGCGTGACGGGAGGCGCATAGCGCGATGTCGGCATTCCGTTTCGAAGCAATCGATTCGGCCGGGCGCGCGCAGAAGGGCGTGATCGATGCCGACAGCGCGCGCGCCGCGCGCGGCCAGCTGCGCACGCAGGGGCTCACGCCGCTGGTGGTCGAGCCGGCCGCCAGCGCGAGCCGCGGTGCGCGCTCGCAGCGCCTCGCGTTCGGCCGCAAGCTGTCGCAGCGCGAGCAGGCGATCCTCACGCGCCAGCTCGCGAGCCTGCTGATCGCGGGGCTGCCGCTCGACGAGGCGCTCGGCGTGCTCACCGAGCAGGCCGAGCGCGACTACATCCGCGAACTGATGGCCTCGATCCGCGCGGAGGTGCTCGGCGGCCACTCGCTCGCGAATGCGCTGGGCCAGCATCCGCGCGACTTCCCGGAAATCTATCGCGCGCTCGTCGCGGCGGGCGAGCACACCGGCAAGCTCGGCATCGTGCTGTCGCGCCTGGCCGACTACATCGAACAGAGCAACGCGCTGAAGCAGAAGATCCTGCTCGCGTTTACGTATCCGGGGATCGTCACGCTGATCGCTTTCGGCATCGTCACGTTCCTGCTGAGCTACGTCGTGCCGCAGGTCGTCAACGTGTTCGCGAGCACGAAGCAGCAGTTGCCGATCCTCACGGTCGTGATGATGGCGCTGTCGGATTTCGTGCGGCACTGGTGGTGGGCGATCCTGATCGCGGCCGCGCTCGTCGTGTGGGTCGTGAAGGCGACGCTGTCGCGCGACGGGCCCAGGCTCGCGTTCGACCGCTGGGTGCTGACCGCGCCGCTCGCGGGCAAGCTCGTGCGGGGCTACAACACGGTGCGCTTCGCGAGCACGCTCGGCATCCTGACCGCGGCCGGCGTGCCGATCCTGCGCGCGCTGCAGGCGGCCGGCGAGACGCTGTCGAACCGCGCGATGCGCGCGAACATCGACGACGCGATCGTGCGCGTGCGCGAAGGCTCCGCGCTGTCGCGCGCGCTGAACAACGTGAAGACGTTTCCGCCGGTGCTCGTGCACCTGATCCGCTCCGGCGAGGCGACGGGCGACGTGACGACGATGCTGGATCGCGCGGCGGAAGGTGAGGCACGCGAGCTCGAACGCCGCACGATGTTCCTGACGAGCCTGCTCGAGCCGCTCTTGATCCTGGCGATGGGCGGGATCGTGCTCGTGATCGTGCTGGCCGTGATGCTGCCGATCATCGAGCTGAACAACATGGTGCAGTGACGGCCTGACCGCCGGTCAGGCCACCGCCGTTCAACGCATGTAGATCGCGGGCGACGGCGTGTTCGCGGGGAGCTGGACTTCGGCGCGCGCGCCGTTGCGGTCGACGATGATCGAGCGGTTGCGCACTTCGGCGAGCTTCGCGCCGGGCGCGAGCTCCGCGCCGAGCGACACGGCGCGCGGCGGCTCGCCGCCGATGCCGACGATCGCGGCGCCGCCATGATCGAGCGCGAGAATGCCGAACAGGTGGATGTCCTGCACGGGATTCTTGTCGAGCTGGCCGCCGAAGAGCGCGGCGGCGTCCTCGGTGCGGATCGGCAACCGCGCGGCGGCGGCGGGCAGCGGCGCTTCGCGGGCCGACAGCGTGACGACCCAGTAGGTGGCCGTCGCGCACAAACCCGCGAAGAGGGCTAGGGAGAGGATCCGGATCGAGAGCGCGTTCATGCGCGCTATTGTACGGATGTATATGAAATTTGCGTTGGGTGAAAGCCCTCGGCAGTGCGCGCCTTACAATGCGTGCTCCGCGCCCGGGGGAAACGGAAGCTGGCCGTCAGGCAAACGTCCGGAATGCGCCGGGTGCGTCACTTAATCGACGACATTTTTTGGAAGAGGTAGTCAGTCATGCAAACGTGGATCACTCGCCGTAATGCGGCCGTGCGCCGTCAGCGCGGTTTCACGCTGATCGAGATCATGGTGGTGGTCGCGATCCTCGGGATCCTGGCGGCACTGATCGTGCCGAAGATCATGAGCCGTCCCGACGAGGCGCGCCGTATCGCCGCGAAGCAGGACATCGGCACGATCATGCAGGCGCTCAAGCTGTACCGGCTCGACAACGGCCGCTATCCGACCCAGGAACAGGGCCTGAACGCGCTGATCCAGAAGCCGACCACCGATCCGATCCCGAACAACTGGAAGGACGGCGGCTATCTCGAGCGCCTGCCGAACGATCCGTGGGGCAACGGGTACAAGTACCTGAACCCGGGCGTGCACGGCGAGATCGACGTGTTCAGCTACGGCGCCGACGGCAAGGAAGGCGGCGAGAGCAACGACTCCGACATCGGTTCGTGGCAGTAAGCCTGCGCTGACCGTCCCGACGTTCTCCCCGTTCTTCACTCCATGCCCGCCCCTCGCACGCCCTTGCGCTCCGCTCGCGCTCGCCGCGACGGCCGCGTGCGGCGCGGCGCGGCCGTGACCGTGGCACGCGCACGCGGCTTCACGCTGCTCGAGATGCTGGTCGTGCTCGTGATCGCGGGCCTGCTGGTGTCGCTCGCGTCGCTGTCGCTGACGCGCAATCCGCGCACCGACCTGCGCGAGGAAGCGCAGCGCATCGCGCTGCTGTTCGAGACGGCCGGCGACGAAGCACAGGTGCGCGCGCGCCCGGTCGCGTGGCAGCCGACCGCGCACGGTTTCCGCTTCGACGTGAGCTCGCCCGACGGCTGGCACACGCTGCGCGACGACGTGCTGCGCCCGCGCGACTGGGACGGCGGCGTCACGGGCGCCGATATCGACTATCCCGGTTCGGACACGCGCGCGAGCCGCGTCGTGTTCGGCACGGAAAGCATCGACACGCCGGTGCGCGTGACGCTGCATTCGGCGGTGGGCAGCGCGACGATCGTCGGCACCGGCAACGGCCGCTACGAGGTGCAATGACGATGCGTCGTCGCCTGCCCTTTCCGGCCGCTTCCCGCCCCCCAAGGGGGCTCCCTTCGGGGCACCCCAGGCGTACTTCCTCCGGAGACCGGCCTGCGGCCGGCCTCGTCGGGGCGCGCGGCTTCACGATGATCGAGGTGCTGGTCGCGCTCGCGATCATCGCGGTCGCGCTCGCCGCGTCGATCCGCGCGGTCGGCACGATGGCGACCAATGCATCCGATCTCCACCGCCGGCTGCTCGCCGGCTGGAGTGCCGACAACGCGCTCGCGCAACTGCGCCTCACGCATGCGTGGCCGGAGGTCGGCGAACAGAGCTTCGACTGTTCGCAGGGCAACCTGCAGCTGGTCTGCACGCAGCGCGTGAGCACGACGCCGAACCCAGTGTTCCGGCGCGTGCAGATGTCGGTGAGCATGCCGGGGCGCGCCGGCGTGCTCGCGCAAATGGTGACGGTGGTCGCGAATGAAACCAGCCGTCCGCTCTGACGCGCCGATGCCGCGCCGGCCGCTGCGCGCCGCCGGCTCGCGCCGCGTGCGCGGCTTCACGCTGATCGAACTGATGATCGCGATCGCGATCCTCGCGGTGGTCGCGATCCTGTCGTGGCGCGGGCTCGACCAGATCATGCGCGGCCGTGACAAGGTCGCGGCCGCGATGGAAGACGAGCGCGTGTTCGCGCAGATGTTCGACCAGATGCGCATCGACGCGCGGCTCGCCGCGACCGACGACGAAGCCGGCCAGCCGGCGATCGGCGTCGCCGGCAACACGCTGCAAATCGTCCGCGAGCTCGACGTGCCGGGCGCCGCGCCGCGGCTGCAGGTGGTCCGCTACCGGATCGCCGGCGGGCGCGTCGTGCGCTATGCATCGCCGCCGCTCGACGACGCGAACCGCCTGCGCGACGTGCTGAAGGACAGCAGCGTTGACGGCTGGAGCTGGGTCGCGCTGATGGGCGGCGTCGGTGCGATCGACGCGAAGCTGTACGTGCCGCGCGTCGGCTGGACCACCAACCTGCAGACGGCCAACGACGCGCTCGCGCAGAACAACGATGCGCTGAAGGTGCCGCAGATCGGCAACGCGCCGCCGGCGCGCGCGGTGACGGGGCTGCAGGTCAGCATCGGCGCGACCTCGCTGCGCGTGCCC
Organism: Burkholderia sp. Bp9099; assembly: GCF_003857805.1. Lineage (NCBI taxonomy): Bacteria > Pseudomonadati > Pseudomonadota > Betaproteobacteria > Burkholderiales > Burkholderiaceae > Burkholderia > Burkholderia sp. Bp9099. Next base: position 42,351 of record NZ_QTPU01000005.1, on the reverse strand, counting down.
GTCACGCGCATCTTCCTCGTCGGGGAATGACGATGCGTGCGCGCCCTCACCGTACCCGGTTCGCCGCGCGTGGCGCCGCACGCGGCCGCCGCGAGCGCGGCGCGGCGATCATCACCGCGCTGCTCGTCGTCGCGCTGTCGGCGATCCTCGTGTCGGGGATGCTGTGGCGCCAGCAGGTGCAGATTCGCCGCATCGAGAACCAGCGCGTGATCGCGCAGGCGCAGTGGGTCGCGCGCGGCGCGCTCGACTGGACGCGCATGATCCTGCGCTCCGAGGGCGACACGGCGCCCGGCATCACCTATCTCGGCGGGATCTGGGCCGTGCCGATCGCGAAGACGAAGCTGTCGGATTTCCTCGGCCGGATCGGCGCGCCGAACGACAACGGCGGCGAAGACACCTACATCTCCGGATCGATCGAGGACGCGCAGGCCAAGTACAACCTGCGCAACCTCGTGTCGTCGCCGGCGCCCGGCGTGCTGCAGCTCAACGCGATGCAGCTCAAGGCGTTCCAGCGGCTGTTGACGACCCTCGGCTACGACGGCGCGCTCGCGAAGCGCATCGCGCTGCAGATGCGCGCGGGCCTGATGCACTCGGCGACGCGTTTCCAGACGCCGACGCTGCCCGGCGCCGGAACGGCCGCGACCGCGCCGGTGCCCGGCGGCGACACGGCCGGCAACTTCACCGACGAGCCGGGGATGTCCGACAGCGACCGCGGGCCCGCGCCGCTCGTGATGACCGGCGTCGACAGCCTGCTCGACGTCGACGGCGTCACGCCCGAAATGGTCGCGCGGCTGCGCCCGTTCGTCACCGTGCTGCCGACCACGACGCCGGTGAACATGAACACCGCGCCGGCCGAGGTGATCGCGGCGCTGATGCCGGGGATGAGCGTGTCGTCCGCGCAGGCGCTCGTCGCGCGGCGCGAGACCGTGTTTTTCCGCAACGTCGGCGACGTGCAGCTCGCGCTGCGCGGTGCCGGCGCGCCGAACGTGACGATCGACTCGAGCCTCGTCGACGTCAATTCCAGTTACTTCATCGTGCATGGCCGGATTCAGCACGATCGCGCGGAGGTCGATCGCACCTCGCTCGTGTATCGTGATCCGACCACGCACTCGACGCGGGTCGTGCGCATCCGCGACCAGCTATAACGACGCCATCCGGGAGAGGAGCTCTTGAGCACGCTGATTGTTTCTTTGCCGCCGCGCGAGCCGGCCGTGCCGTTGCAGGAATGGCAGTGGCCCGAGCTGCCGTTCACGCTCGTGGACAAGGCCGGCCAGGTGCAGCGCGCGGGCCGCGCCGCGCTCGCGCTGCTGCCGCGCGCGAACGCGACGGTGCTGATCGTCGCCGCGCGCGACGTGCTGCTGCTGGCCGCGACCGTGCCGCCGCTCAAGGGGCCGAAGCTGCGCCAGGCGCTGCCGAACATCGTCGAGGATCAGCTGATCCAGGATCCGCTCGGCTGCCATGTCGCGCTCGATCCGGTCGCGCTGCCCGACGGCCGTCGCGTGCTGGCCGTCGTCGACCGCGCGTGGTTCCGCGCGATCTGCGATGCGTTCACCGCGGCCGGCCACCGGCACCTGAGCGCGGTGCCCGCGACGCGCTGCCTGCCCGCGCCGCGCGCGCCGGCGTCGGAAGCTGCACCGGATGCGCATGCCGACGGTGAGGCCACCCAAGCCGACGCGCTCACGGATGCGGTCGAGCCGCCTGCGCGCCCGACCGCGGTCGCCGCGGTGCTCGGCCTCACGACGGCGATCGAGCCGGTGCTCGTGGAAGCCGGCGCGCAGCCGGCCGCGGCCGGTGCGCCGCGTCTCGAGTTCGCGGTCGCGCGCGGCGCGCTCGGCGAAGGGTTCGCGGCGCCTGCGTCGCGCGCGGCCGGCACGCTCGCCGCGCTCGCGGGCGGCGGCGACGTCGAACTGTACGAACTCGGCGAACCGGGCGCGGAGCCGCGCCTCGCGTCGGTCGGACGCGCCGACGGCCCGCTGCTGCCGGGCGCGCAACCGCTGCCGTTCGATGCGTTCGCGCGGCGTGCGCTGACCGAGCGCTTCGATCTGTGCCAGTTCGAATTCGAATCGCAGCCGTGGCGCTTCGACCGCGCGACGCTGAAGCGCCTGCGCGTGCCGATCGCACTCGCCGCGGCCACGCTCGGCGTCGCGGTGATCGGGATGAACCTGCACTGGTGGAAGCTGTCGCGCGAGCGCGACGCGCTGTCCGCGCAGATCACCGAGACGCTGCTGTCTGCCTTCCCCAAGACGACGACGGTGCTCGATCCGCCCGCGCAGATGCAGCGTCAGCTCGACCAGCTGCGCCTCGCGGCGGGCGAGCTGTCGCCGAACGATTTCCTCGCGCTGTCGAGCGGGCTGTCGCGTTCGATGGGCGCGCTGCCGCTGAACGGTATCGCGTCGCTCGATTATCACGACCGGCGGCTCGACGTCGGCTTCAAGCCGGAGGTCAAGGTCGACCCCGATTTCCCGCAGCGTCTCGCGCGCAACGGGCTGGCCGGCGAAGTCGACAGCAGCACCGGCAAATGGACGATCCGGAGCCGCTCATGAAGACGGAACAACTGACCCAGACGCTGGCCCAGTTCTGGGGCGAGCGCACGCCGCGCGAGCGGACGCTGCTCGGCTGGGGCGGCGCCGTGCTGGCCGTCGCGATCGCGTATTCGGTGCTGTGGTCGCCCGCGGAGGAAGGCCGCGCGCGGATCCGGCGCGAGCTCCCGACGATGCGCCAGGAACTCGCGCAGATGACCGCGCAGGCCAACGAGGCGAAGTCGTTGACGGCCGCCGCGCAAGGCGTCGCGCCGACCGGTCTTGCGCTGAAGGACGCGCTCACCGCGTCGCTGTCCGATCACGGGCTGCAGGGCGCGCAGGTGCAGGTCGTCGGCAACGGTGTGCAGATCCAGATGAAGAACGCCTCGTTTCCGGTGTGGACGCAGTGGCTCGACGACGCGCGCCGGCAGTTCAAGGTGCAGGTCGGCGAAGCGCACGTGACCGGACTGAAGGAAGACGGCCAGGTCGACCTGACGGCCGTGATGCAACCCTCGACGCAGAAATGACGCAGTGGATGAAACCAGCGACGGTCGGCCGATGAGGCCAGGGATCAGGCGGCTCGCCGCCGCATTGCCGTGGGTGGTGGCAGGCGGGTTCGCGACGGCGCTGACGCTCGTCGCGCTCGCGCCGGCCGCGTGGATCGCGCCGCAGTTCGCGCGCGCGAGCGGCGGCCACGTGAACCTCGTCGATCCGGACGGATCGCTGTGGCACGGGTCGGGCACGCTGATGCTCGCACCGGGCGCGGACCAGAGCGCGGCAACGCTGCTGCCGGGGCGGGTCGAATGGACCACGGGCTTCTGGCCGCTCCTGAGCGGGCGCGTGCGGATGCGCATGCGGCAGACCGAGGCGATGCCCGACGCCGTCACGCTCGACGCGACGTGGCGCGGCGCCGTGCTGTCGGCGGGCACGATGGCCGTGCCCGCGTCGCTGCTTGCCGGGCTCGGCACGCCGTTCAACACGCTCGACCTGCAGGGCGACGTGCGGCTCGGCTGGACCGACTGGCGGATGATCGGCAACAGCGCGTTCGGCCAGCTGACGGTGACGATCGATTCGATGAGTTCGCGCGTGTCGCGCGTGAAGCCGCTCGGGTCGTATCGCGCAGTGCTGCAGGCGAAGGGCTCGGGCGCCGATCTCGACCTGTCGACGACGCAGGGCCCGCTGTTCCTCGACGGACACGGCAGCTTCGGCCCCGGCCAGGGTTCGTTTCGCGGCACCGCGCATGCGGCGCCCGAGCAGCAGGCGAACCTCGCGGGGCTGCTGAACCTGCTCGGCCATCCGATCGGCAACAACGAAGTGTCGCTGATCTTCGGCGACGCGACGCGCTGACGCGCGCGCCACCCTCTCCTTTCCGTCTTACTTCTGCGCGAGCGGCACGGCGGCCGACGGTGCGGTCGCGGCCGGCGCCGCCGCACCGGATGCCGGCGCCGGCGCCGCCATGTCGCCCGTTTCGCGTGCGATGTCCGACGCATCCCAGCCGCCGCCGAGCGCCTTCACGAGCCCGACCGACGACACCATCCGCTGGCCTGCGATCGTCGCGAGCTTCTGCTGCGCGGTGAACGCGGTGGTCTGCGCGGTCAGCACGTTCAGGTAGGCGACCGTGCCGGCCTTGTACTGGTTCGTGACGATCGCGAGCGCGTGCTGGGCGCTGTCGACGGCCTGCCGCTGCACGTCGACTTCCTGAGCGAGGATGCGCTGCGACGCGAGGTTGTCCTCGACGTCCTGGAACGCCGTGAGCACCGCGAGGCGGTACGCGGCGACGTCCTGGTCGTAGGTCGCGCGCGCGGCATCCGTTTGCGCGGCGCGCAGGCCGGCGTCGAACAGCGTCGCCGCGAGCTGCGGGCCGACCGTCCAGAACCGCGCGGGCAGCGTGAACAGTTGCGACCACACCGAGCTCTGGAAGCCGCCGGTGGCCGACAGGGTGAGCGTCGGGAAGAACGCGGCGATCGCGACGCCGATCTGCTCGTTCGCGGCCGCCGCGCGGCGCTCGGCCGCCGCGATGTCGGGCCGGCGCTCGAGCAGCGCGGACGGCACGTCGACCGGCGTGATCGGCGGCTCCGCCGCGAGCGGGTTCGGCGCCAGCGAGAACGTCGATGCCGGTTCGCCGATCAGTGTCGCGATCGCATGCTCGTACTGCGCGCGCGCGACGCCGTTGTCGATCGACGCGGCCTGCGCGCTCTGCAGCTGCGTCTGCGCCTGGATCACGTCCGCGCGCGCGGCGACGCCCTGCGCGTACTGGTTCTGCGTGAGCTTCAGCGATTCGCCGTACGACTTCACGGTGTCGTCGAGCAGCTTCTGCAGCGCGTCGGACGTGCGCAGCTGGAAGTAGGTCTGCGCGAGCAGCGCCTGCTGCGAGAGCCGCGCGTTCGCGAGATCGGCCGCGGCGGCCGCTTCGCCGGCGCGCTGCGCGCTGACGGTGCGGCTCACCTTGCCCCACAGGTCGGGTTCCCAGCTCGCGTCGAGGCCGACGCTGTAGCTGTTGCTGATCGACGAACTGCTGCCGAAGCTCGACGAAGACGACGTACGCCCCGTCCGGGAGCGCGAGCCCGAGGCGGTCAGCCCGACGGTCGGGAAGTACGCGGCACGCGCTTCGGCGACGAGCGCGCGGGCCTGCCGGTACGCGGCGGCCGATTGCGCGATGGTCTGGTTCGATGCGTTGAGCTTGCCGACCAGCGCGTCGAGCTGCGGGTCGTTGTAGACGCTCCACCACGGACCGCGGTCGGCGCGGTCGGCGGGCTGCGCGACTTTCCAGCCGGCCGGCGCTTCCTTGAAGGCGGCGGGGATCGACGTGTCGGGCCGGTGATAGTCGGGCCCGACGGCGCAGCCGGCGAGCAGCACGGCCGTCGCGACGGCGACGGCGGCGCTCAGCGGGCGAAGGGCGCGCGGGAGGGGAGCGTACGGCATGGTGGTTTTCCTGTCGGGATGCTGCGGCCGGCGAGCGGCGTCGCGCGATGCGGTCGTCGTGCCGCTGGCGGACAAATGGTAACTGACGGCGGGAAAGCCGCGCAGCCCTAAGGGTACGGTGCGCGGCGGCACGAATGTGTTACCGGCGCGGCCGGCCGGTTTACCGGTCATTACGGATCGCTTGCGCTCGAGGCAGGCGACGAATGCGGCGCAGACGAAGCCGGGCCGCGGGGTGCGGCCGGCATTCGGTCGGGATGACGGGAGCCGGCGGTGTCAGTGACAGCGCGCGGGCACCGGGACGGGATCGGCGGCGGACCGCCATGTCGACGGCTCCGTGGCCGCCGGCCGGCTCGTGCGGCGGGCGGCGCCCTTCGCGTTGCGCTGCCGGCGGTGATCGAACCAGGCAAACCCGAGCGCCGCGAGCGACCCGCCCGGCACCACCAGCATCGTCACGTACAGCGCGATCTTCCAGCCGCGGTGCGGCCCGGAGAACACATGATGAGCGGTATCGGTCAGGTTGCGGCGCAGCGCGCCGGCGGCATTTTTCAGGAACAGCATTGCGAACATCCTCGGGTGCCCGGCAGCGCGGGCTGAGCGGTCAGAACATCGTCTCCGGCAGTGCGGCATGCACGTCGTAACTGGTTGCCTGAAATAATATTGACTAAGCAATCATTTTTCAAGATACTGGGCGCGTTTTGACCTGAAACGCACTGTTGCTGCGCGCGCAATTCGCATGAACGGCGGCCTCTACGATCCCGACACCATCGCACTGGAAACGAGCCTCGGTTATTACCTGACCAAGGCCCGGCAGGCGCTCGTCGAGCGAATGGACCGCGCACTCGAGCCGTACGACCTCACCGCGCAGCAGATCGGCGTGATCCTGCTGCTGTCGCGCGGTTATGCGCGCACGCCGTTCGAGCTGTCGCGCAAGATGTCGTACGACAGCGGTTCGATGACCCGGATGCTCGACCGCCTCGAGCGCAAGGGCCTGGTCGCGCGCTCGCGCAGCGAACAGGACCGCCGCGTGATCGAGCTGACGCTGACCGAGCGCGGCGCCGACGCGGCCCGCGCGCTGCCGTCGCTGATCGCGACCGCGTTGAACGCGCAGCTCGCCGGTTTCTCGGCCGACGAACTCGCGCTGCTCACCGGCCTGCTGCAGCGGTTCATCGCCAACGGGCCCGGCGACGGCGGCTGCCCGAAGCCCGACGAACCGGATTGCTGAGCGCGGGAGGCCCGATGTCTAGGTTAAGCATTCGCTTATTTCTCTGTCTGGGCAGAAGATGACGAGGCACGTGCTCCATCTCTCCCCTCACCCGTTCCACCCGTCCGGGCCGCGCGATAGGGTGCGCCCGTGTGTTGTGCCGGCGCGCTGCGCGCGTCGCGTCTAGGAGATTCCGATGTCCGCCACCACGGCATCCGCCGCGCCACCTGCCGCCCAACCCGCGCCGCTCACCGGCGGCGCGCTCGCGCTCCTCACCGTCGGGCTCGCGCTCGGCACCTTCATGGAAGTGCTCGACACGTCGATCGCGAACGTCGCGGTGCCGACCATCTCGGGCAGCCTCGGCGTCGCGACGAGCGAAGGCACGTGGGTGATCTCGTCGTATTCGGTCGCGTCCGCGATCGCGGTGCCGCTGACCGGCTGGCTCGCACGGCGGGTCGGCGAGGTGCGCCTGTTCACGCTGTCGGTGCTCGCGTTCACGATCGCGTCGGCGCTGTGCGGCCTCGCGGAGAACTTCGAGACGCTGATCGCGTTCCGGCTGCTGCAGGGCCTCGTGTCCGGGCCGATGGTGCCGCTGTCGCAGACGATCCTGATGCGCAGCTATCCGCCCGCGAAGCGCGGGCTCGCGCTCGGGCTATGGGCGATGACGGTGATCGTCGCGCCGATCTTCGGCCCGTTGCTGGGCGGCTGGATCAGCGACAACTACACGTGGCCGTGGATCTTCTACATCAACCTGCCGATCGGGATCTTCTCGGCGGCCTGCGCATACTTCCTGCTGCGCGGCCGCGAGACGAAGACGACGAAGCAGCGGATCGACGCGATCGGCCTCGCGCTGCTCGTGATCGGCGTATCGTGCCTGCAGATGATGCTGGACCTCGGCAAGGACCGCGACTGGTTCAACTCGAGCTTCATCGTCGCGCTCGCGCTGATCGCGGTCGTGTCGCTCGCGTTCATGCTCGTGTGGGAGGCGACCGAGAAGGAACCGGTGGTCGACCTGTCGCTGTTCAAGGACCGCAACTTCGCGCTCGGCGCGCTGATCATCTCGTTCGGCTTCATGGCGTTCTTCGGCTCGGTCGTGATCTTCCCGCTGTGGCTGCAGACGGTGATGGGCTACACGGCCGGCAAGGCCGGCCTCGCGACCGCGCCGGTCGGGCTGCTCGCGCTGGTGCTGTCGCCGCTGATCGGGCGCAACATGCACCGGCTCGACCTGCGGATGGTCGCGAGCTTCGCGTTCATCGTGTTCGCGGGTGTATCGGTCTGGAATTCGACGTTCACGCTCGACGTGCCGTTCAACCACGTGATCCTGCCGCGGCTCGTGCAGGGGATCGGCGTCGCCTGCTTCTTCGTGCCGATGACGACGATCACGCTGTCGAGCATCTCCGACGAGCGGCTCGCGAGCGCGTCCGGGCTGTCGAACTTCCTGCGCACGCTGTCGGGCGCGATCGGCACCGCGGCCAGCTCGACGTTCTGGGAGAACGATGCGATCTATCACCACGCGCGGCTGTCGGAATCGGTGAGCATCTACGCGCAGAGCACGACCGACTACCAGGGCGCGCTCGCGCAGCTCGGGATCGTCGGGCAGACGGCCAACGCGCAGCTCAACCAGCTCGTCACGCAGCAGGGCTTCATGATGGCGACCAACGACTTCTTCCATCTGTCGGCGGGCGTGTTCATCGCACTCGCGGCGCTTGTGTGGATCACGAAGCCGAGGAAAGGCGCGGGGCCGGCGATGGGGCATTGAACGCGCGGCGGGCCGCGCCGGCCTCCGCCCGTTCGTCGTATCGCTGCGCCGCCCGCGCCGCGCGCCTCACTCCCTCGCCCGCAACCCGCCGAAGGCCAGATCGTCGCCCGACGCGATCGGCAGCGTCGCCCGCGCGACGTCGAGCCACGCCCGCGCCGCGTGCGACAGGTAACCCTTCTTCAGCCAGCCGAGCGCGATCGCCCAGGTGATCTCCGGCTCGACGATCGGCCGGCACGTGAACTGCCGCGCATCGAGCCGCCGGCAGTACGGCTCCGGCAACAGCGCGATGCCGACCCCCGCGTGCACCAGCGCGGCCATGAAATCCCAATGACCGCTGCGGCTCACGATCGACGGCGTGAAGCCGGCCTGCCGGCACGCGTCGAGCACCGCGTCGTGCAGCGCGAGGCTTTCCGCGTAGAACACGAACGACTCGCGCGCCAGATCGGCGAGCGGCACGGCCGTGTGATCCTCCCAGCGCGACTCGCGCGGCGCGACCAGCCACAGCGGCGCGCGCACCATCGGCAGTCGCTCGAACGTGGCCGGATCGACCGGCTCCAGCAGCCCGCCGAGCTCGAGCTCGCCCGACATCAGCGCGGCCTCGATCATCCGCGCGCCCTGCTCGAACAGCTTCAGCTCGATGTTCGGATAACGCTGCTTGTACGCGGCGATGATCGGCGTGAACAGCGACCCGCCGAGCGGCGGAATGCCGATCGTCAGCTCGCCGCGCCCGAGCGTGCCCAGATCCTTCAGTTCCGACTGCAGCTGCGCCTGCGCGGCGAGCACGTCCTGGCCGCGCTGGAACACGATCCGCCCCGCGTCGGTCAGCACCATCTGCCGGCCGTCGCGCAGCAACAGCGGCGAGCCGATCTCGTCCTCGAGCGCCTTCACCATCTTGCTGATGGTCGGCTGCGTGACGAACAACCGGTCGGCGGCCGCCGTGAAGCTCTGCTGACGGACCACCTCGACGAAGTACCGCAGCGCGCGCAATTCCATCGATGACTCCCCAAGTTGGTGCAACGAACCAAGCTGAATTCCGAATTGGAATGACAAGGATAGAGACAAGTCATTTTATTTATGGTTAGGGGAAACCCTATACTCACACCATCAACGCAACATCTGTATGGAGCCCGCCATGACCAAGCCGACCGCCACTGCCGCCGCCCGCCCCGCCGCTGCGGGCAACGTTGCGCGTACGGGCCGGATCGTGCTGCAGGCCACCGCGCTCGGCGTGCTGTGGATGGCGGTCGACTGGGCCGTGCGCGCGGTCGGGCTGCCGGTGCCGTCCGGCGTCGTCGGCCTCGCGGTGCTGCTCGCGCTGCTGTTCTCGGGCCGGGTCGCGCCCGCGTGGGTGAAGGACGGCGCGAACTGGCTCCTGTCCGACATGCTGCTGTTCTTCGTGCCGGCCGCTGTCGCGGCCGTCCAGTATGGCGGGCTGTTCCGCGAGGACGGCTGGCGCATCGCGCTGGTCATGCTCGCCGGCACCGCGTTCGTGATGGTCGCGGTGGCGGTGGCGGTCGACCTCGCCGCGAAGCTCGAGCGCCGGCTCGCCGCGCAGCGCGTGTTCGCCGAGCGCCGCCGTGCGCGCCTCGCGACCGCGTCGGCCCACTGAGCCGGAGCCTGCGATGCTTGCGCTGCTGTCGAACCTGTCCGCCGACCGCGTGAATACCGCGATCTCCGTCGGCTGCTTCGTGCTGACGGTCGTCCTGTATTTCGTGTCGAAGCGGCTCTACGCATACAGGAAGACGCTGCTGTTCTCGCCGCTCGTGTTCGTGCCGGGCGTGCTGGCGCTGCTCGTCGTGCTGACCGGCATCCCGTATTCGGTCTACTTCCGCGACACGCGCTGGCTGATGTGGCTGCTCGGCCCGGCGACGATCGCGTTCGCGGTGCCGATCTACGAGTATCGCGACCTGATCCGCCGCCACTGGCTGTCGCTGTCGGTCGGCGTCGCGGTCGGGATCGGTGCCGGCGTGTGCGGATCGCTGCTGCTCGCGAAGCTGCTGCACCTGTCGCCCGAGCTGCAGCGCTCGCTGATGACGCGCTCGGTGTCGACCCCGTTCGCGCTCGCCGTTTCCGACAAGATCCATGCGCCGAAGGATCTCACCGCGCTGTTCGTGATCGCGACCGGCATCTGCGGGATGCTGCTCGGCGAGATCGTGCTCGCGCTGGTGCCGATGCGCACGCGGGTCGCGCGCGGCGCGCTGTTCGGCGCGGCCGCCCACGGCGTGGGCACGGCGAAGGCGCGCGAGATCGGCAGCGAGGAAGGCGTCGTGTCGAGCCTCACGATGATGATCGCGGGCGTGGCGATGGTGCTGATCGCGCCGCTGCTGTCGCTGCTGCCGATCTGACGATGCGCGGGCGGGTGCCGCCGCCCGCCCTTCCCGCCTGAAGGCCCGGATGCCCGCCGGTCGCCCGCCTCACCGCTCGCAGACGCCGTTTTCCCGCCGCTCGTACCCTGCATCGAGCCGACACCCGGCCGACAATCGGCTGAGATAGCCGCAATTCCCCCCTCTTTTCCGCCCATCGGGCTCGGCCCGGATGCCGAACAATGCATGCTACGAGACATCACGCACGCATTCACATGGCCTCCACGACCGCAAACCCGACTGCCGACAAGCCGGCCTCGTCCGGCAAGTTCAAGCGCATCGCGCTCATCGCCGTCATCGCGCTGGGCGCAGCGGCCGCCGCCGCGGGCGGCATGTACGTGTTCCTGAGCAAGACCGGCGTCGGCCATGCGAGCGCGCCCGCCGAACCGGCGCCGCTGGCAGCCCCGGTGTTCTTCCCGCTCGACCCGCTGACCGTCAACCTGCAGTCGGACGACGGCGTGCAGCACTACCTGCGCGTCGGCCTGTCGCTGAAGCTCACCGACCCGAAGGCACAGGAGCAGCTGACCGCGCGCATGCCGGAGACCCGCAGCCGGATCCTGCTCGCGCTGTCGAACAAGCATCCCGAGGATCTCGCGACGCCGGACGGCAAGCGTTCGCTCGCGAAGGAGCTGCGCGAGCTGATCGAACAGCCGACGCAGCCGGGCAACCAGCGCGCGAAGGTCGACGACGTGCTGTTCACCGAATTCGTCGTCCAGTAACGCGGCCGGAAAAGGAGCGCGCATGGGCCACCAGGAGTTCATGTCCCAGGAGGAGGTCGATGCCCTCCTCAAGGGCGTCACGGGCGAAACCGACGCAATCGACGAGCAGCGCGATACGTCGGGCGTCCGCCCCTACAACATCGCGACGCAGGAGCGGATCGTCCGCGGCCGGATGCCCGGCCTCGAGATCATCAACGACCGCTTCGCGCGCCTCTTGCGGATCGGCATCTTCAACTTCATGCGGCGCACGGCGGAAATCTCCGTGAGCCAGGTGAAGGTGCAGAAGTACAGCGAGTTCACCCGCAACCTGCCGATCCCGACGAACCTGAACCTGGTGCACGTGAAGCCGCTGCGCGGCACGTCGCTGTTCGTGTTCGACCCGAACCTCGTGTTCTTCGTCGTCGACAACCTGTTCGGCGGCGACGGGCGTTTCCACACGCGCGTCGAGGGCCGCGACTTCACGGCCACCGAGCAGCGGATCATCGGCAAGCTGCTGAACCTCGTGTTCGAGCACTACACGACCGCGTGGAAGAGCGTGCGGCCGCTGCAGTTCGAATTCGTGCGCTCGGAGATGCACACGCAGTTCGCGAACGTCGCGACGCCGAACGAGATCGTGATCGTCACGCAGTTCTCGATCGAGTTCGGGCCGACGGGCGGCACGCTGCACATCTGCATGCCGTACTCGATGGTCGAGCCGATCCGCGACGTGCTCGCGTCGCCGATCCAGGGCGAGGCGCTCGAAGTCGACCGCCGCTGGGTGCGCGTGCTGTCGCAGCAGGTGCAGTCGGCCGAGGTCGAGCTGAGCGCGGATCTCGCCGAGATCCCGTCGACGTTCGAGAAGATCCTGAACCTGCGCGCGGGCGATGTGCTGCCGCTGGAGATCGCGGACACGATCACCGCGAAGGTCGACGGCGTGCCGGTGATGGAGTGCGGCTACGGCATTTTCAATGGTCAATATGCGTTGCGCGTACAGAAGATGATCAGCGCGGGCGACACGATGAAGGAAGGTGGATATGAGTGAGCTGAACCCGACGACCGAACTCGACCCGCAGGCACTCGCCGACGCGGCCCTCGCGGAATCGGCCGCGGCCGTGCAGGCAGCACCCGCCGCCGCGGAAGAGGATTCGGGCATTGACGACTGGGCTGCCGCGCTCGCCGAGCAGAACCAGCAGCCGGTGCAGGCGGGCGCGACCGGCGCCGGCGTGTTCCAGCCGCTGTCGAAGGCCGCGGCCAGCTCGACGCACAACGACATCGAGATGATTCTCGACATCCCGGTCAAGATGACCGTGGAGCTCGGCCGCACCAAGATCGCGATCCGCAACCTGCTGCAGCTCGCGCAGGGGTCGGTCGTCGAGCTCGACGGCCTCGCCGGCGAGCCGATGGACGTGCTCGTGAACGGCTGCCTGATCGCGCAGGGCGAGGTCGTGGTGGTCAACGACAAGTTCGGCATCCGGCTGACCGACATCATCACGCCGGCCGAACGGATCCGGAAGCTGAATCGATGAAAGTCGTGACGTCCGGCCGCCGCGCGCGCCTGTTCGCGATCGCGGCGGCGGCTGCCGTTGCCGCGTCGCTTGCGTGCGCGCCGGCCGGCGCCGCCGACATGAACGCGGTGAACAACGCCGGCGCCATCGCATCGAGCGTGACGGTCGGCTCGGCCGTGCCGTCGCTCGGCGTCGGCGCGGTGCTGCAGACGCTCGTCGGGCTCGCGGTCGTGATCGGCCTCGTGTTCGGCTGCGCGTGGCTCGCGCGCCGCTTCGGGTTCCAGCCCGCGCGGCGCGGTGGCCCGCTGAAGGTCGTGTCGAGCGTCGCGCTCGGCGCGAAGGAAAGCGCGACGATCGTCGAGATCGGCGACACCTGGCTCGTGCTCGGCGTCGCGCCGGGCAACGTGCGGCTGCTGCATACGCTGCCGGCCGGCTCGGCGGCGGCCACCGCGACGGCCGAGGCACCCGCCGGCGGCACCGCAACCGGCGGCGGCCAGCCCGGCACGTTCGGCGCGCGGTTTCGCGACGCGCTCGCGGGCGAAGCCGCGAAGCGCTTCGGACGCGGCAAGGACCGCTGACATGGCGTCGCGCCCTCTTTCCGTACTCGCATTCCGATGAAACACGAATTCCTGCGTCGCGCGGCGCGCTTCGCGCCCGTGCTGATCCTCTGCGCCGCCCCGGCGCTCGCGTGCGCGCAGGCGGCCGGCCTGCCCGCGTTCAACACCAGCCCGGGCCCGAACGGCGGCACCACCTATTCGCTGAGCGTGCAGACGATGCTGCTGCTCACGATGCTGTCGTTCCTGCCGGCGATGCTGCTGATGATGACGAGCTTCACGCGCATCATCATCGTGCTGTCGCTGCTGCGCCAGGCGCTCGGCACCGCGACGACGCCGCCGAACCAGGTGCTGGTCGGCCTCGCGATGTTCCTCACCTTCTTCGTGATGTCACCGGTGCTCGACCGTGCGTACGCCGACGGCTACAAGCCGTTTTCCGACGGCTCGATGCCGATGGAGCAGGCCGTGCAGCGCGGCGTCGCGCCGTTCAAGACCTTCATGCTGAAGCAGACCCGCGAGACCGATCTCGCGCTGTTCGCGAAGATCTCGAAGGCCGCGCCGATGCAGGGCCCGGAAGACGTGCCGCTGTCGCTGCTGGTGCCCGCGTTCGTCACGAGCGAGCTGAAGACCGGCTTCCAGATCGGCTTCACGATCTTCATCCCGTTCCTGATCATCGACATGGTCGTCGCGAGCGTGCTGATGTCGATGGGGATGATGATGGTGTCGCCGTCCACCGTGTCGCTGCCGTTCAAGCTGATGCTGTTCGTGCTGGTCGACGGCTGGCAGCTCCTGATCGGCTCGCTCGCGCAGAGCTTCACGTAAGCGGAGGACGCGCACGATGACACCCGAACAGGTGATGACGCTGGCGCACCAGGCGATGATGGTCGGCCTGCTGCTGGCCGCCCCGCTGCTGCTGGTCGCGCTCGCGGTCGGCCTCGTCGTGAGCCTGTTCCAGGCCGCGACGCAGATCAACGAATCGACGCTGTCGTTCATCCCGAAGCTGCTCGCGGTGGCCGCGACGCTCGTGATCGCCGGCCCGTGGATGCTGACGACGATGCTCGACTACCTGCGGCAGACGCTGCTGCACGTCGCGACGCTCGGCGCCGGCTGAGCGGCGCGTCCGGCTTTCGTTCCCCCCCGATGTTCTCGGTTACCTACGCGCAGCTCAACGGCTGGCTGACGGCCTTCCTGTGGCCGTTCGTGCGGATGCTCGCGCTCGTCGCGACGGCACCCGTGGTCGGCCATGCGGCCGTGCCGGTGCGCGTGAAGATCGGCATCGCCGCGTTCCTGGCGCTGGTCGTCGCGCCGACGCTCGGCGCGATGCCGGGCGTCACGGTGTTCTCCGCGCAGGGCATCTGGATCGTCGTCACGCAGTTCCTGATCGGCGTTGCGATGGGCTTCACGATGCAGATCGTGTTCGCGGCCGTCGAGGCGGCCGGCGACTTCATCGGCCTGTCGATGGGGCTCGGTTTCGCGACCTTCTTCGACCCGCATTCGAACGGCGCGACGCCGGCGATGGGCCGCTTCCTGAATGCGATCGCGATGCTCGCGTTTCTCGCGGTGGACGGCCACCTGCAGGTGTTCGCGGCGCTGGCCGCGTCGTTCCAGACGCTGCCGGTGTCGGCCGACCTGCTGCACGCGCCCGGCTGGCGCACGCTCGCCGCGTTCGGCGCGACCGTGTTCGAGATGGGGCTGCTGCTCGCGCTGCCGGTCGTCGCGGCGCTGCTGATCGCGAACCTCGCGCTCGGGATCCTGAACCGCGCGGCGCCGCAGATCGGCATCTTCCAGATCGGCTTTCCGGTCACGATGCTGGTCGGGCTGTTGCTCGTGCAACTGATGATCCCGAACCTCGTGCCGTTCGTGTCGCATCTGTTCGACATGGGGCTGGATGCGATGGGGCGGGTGTTGCTCGGCTGGCGCCAGGCCGCTTGAGCCGCCGATTGCTGGAAAACCCCTAAAGGAACCGCCACCCCGCGAAAGGTTGCAGAAGGTTTCGCCTTCCTATACTCGTCAGGACGATGCAGCAAGCATCGCGCCATACGAATACAACGAAGGAGACGACCCCGATGCGACCCATCCTGCGCACCCTCGCCGTGGCAGCCAGCCTGAGCTGCGCGCTCGCCGCTCACCCCGCTTTCGCCGACGACGGCGGCAAGATCACGATCATGGTCGGCGGGATCGCGAAGCTGATCTACCTGCCCGCGCGGCTCACGCAGGAGCTCGGCAACTTCAAGGCCGAAGGGCTCGACGTCGAGCTGCTGTCGCAGCCGGCCGGCGTCGACGCCGAGAACGAGCTGCTGGCGGGCGCCGTGCAGGGCGTCGTCGGCTTCTACGACCACACGATCGACCTGCAGAGCAAGGGCAAGGACGTGAAGGCGATCGCCGTGTTCGGCCAGGTGCCGGGCGAGGTCGAGATGGTGTCGACCAAGGCGGCACCCACTTTCAAGTCGATGGCCGACGCGAAGGGCAAGACGCTCGGCGTGACGGGCCTCGGCTCGTCGACGAGCTTCCTCACGCAATATCTCGCGCTGCAGCACGGCGTGCCGTCGACGCAGTACACGATGCTGCCGGTCGGCGCCGACGCGAGCTTCATCGCCGCGATCAAGCAGGGCCGCATCGACGCCGGGATGACGACCGAGCCGACGGTGTCCGCGCTCGAGAAGATGGGCGACGCGAAGGTGCTGGTCGACCTGCGCACGCTGGAAGGCACGCGCGCCGCGCTCGGCGGCACCTATCCGGCCGCGAGCCTGTACGTGCAGTCGGCGTGGGCCGATTCGCACAAGGCCGAAGCCACCAAGCTCGCGCACGCGTTCGCGAAGACGATGCAGTTCATCCACACGCACAGCGCCGAGGAAATCGCCGCGAAGATGCCGGCCGACTACCAGAAGGACAAGGCGCTGTACGTGTCCGCGCTGAAGGCATCGCTGCCGATGTACACCGCCGACGCGAAGATGCCGGCCGACGGCCCGGCGACCGTGCTGAAGGTGCTGTCGGCGTTCAACCCGTCGGTGAAGGGCAAGCACATCGACCTGGCGCGCACCTACACCAACGATTTCGTGAACGCGAAGTAATCGATCTCGGCGCCGGCGGCGGCGATCCCGCCGCCGCGCGTTCCCCGTTCCGGCCCGGCTGACCGGCCCGGCGCCGCCACGATGCGGCGCCCTCATCACCCGCAGGACGAATGCGATGACCCAGGCAGTTTCTCCGAGCACACCGGCGATCGAGTTTCGCAATGTGTCGTGCCGCTTCATTTCGCCGGAAGGCAAGGCCACCGTCGCGCTGCGCGACTTCAGCATGAGCGTCGCGCGCGGCGAGTTCATCGCGATCGTCGGGCCGACCGGCTGCGGCAAGTCGACCACGCTGAACCTGATCACCGGGCTGTTGAAGCCGGCTTCCGGCGAGGTGCGCGTGATGGGCCGCCCGGTCGACGGGATCGATCCGCGCATCGGCTTCGTGTTCCAGGCCGACGCGGTGTTCCCGTGGCGCAACGTGATCGACAACGTCGCGGCAGGCCCGCTGTTTCGCGGCCGCTCGAAGGACGTCGCCTACGCGCAGGCCGAGGAATGGATCCGCAAGGTCGGCCTCGACAAGTTCACGAAACACTACCCACACCAGCTCTCCGGCGGGATGCGCAAGCGCGTCGCGCTCGCGCAGACCTTCATCAACCAGCCGGAAATCCTGCTGATGGACGAGCCGTTCTCCGCGCTCGACATGCAGACGCGCACGCTGATGCAGGACGAGCTGCTGCAGCTGTGGTCCGCGAACAAGGGCTCGGTCGTGTTCGTCACGCACGATCTCGAGGAGGCGATCGCGCTCGCCGACCGCGTGTTCGTGCTGACCGCGCGCCCCGCGACGCTCAAGCGCGTGTACGAGATCGACCTGCCGCGCCCGCGCGTCACGTCGGAGATTCGCTACGACACGCGCTTCATCGAAATTTCCAAGGACATCTGGCACGACCTGCGCGAAGAAGTGCAGATCGGCTGACAGCAGCAAGGACAGGACAGGAGCATGACCGACATGACGCTTCCCCCCACCGCCATTCCGGCAACGTCGCTCGAGGACGAGTCGCGTGCCGCTCAAACCCGGCTGCGCCGCCGCCGGCAACTGATCATCGGCCTGCGGATCGCCGTGCTCGTCGTCGTGCTGGGCGGCTGGGAACTCGCCGCGCGCCTGAAGTGGATCGATCCGTTCTTCTTCTCGCAGCCGACGCTGATCTTCGCGCAGCTCCAGGACTGGTTCGCGAACGGCACGTCGCAAGGGCCGCTGCTTACGCAGGTCTGGGTGACGCTCGAGGAAACCACGATCGGCTTCCTGATCGGCTCGGTCGCCGGCGTGCTCTGCGGGATCGTGCTCGGCCGCAACAAGCTGATGTCCGACGTGTTCGGCCTCTATATCCAGATCGCGAACTCGATCCCGCGCGTCGTGCTCGGCTCGATTTTCGTGATCGCGCTCGGCCTCGGCATGGCGTCGAAGATCGCGCTGGCCGTCGTGATGGTGTTCTTCGTCGTGTTCGGCAACGCGTTCCAGGGCGTGCGCGAAGCCGACCGCTACCTGATCGCGAACGCGCAGATCCTCGGCGCGTCGCGCCGGCAGATCACCACGTCGGTCGTGATTCCGTCCGCGCTGTCGTGGATTCTCGCGAGCCTGCACGTGAGCTTCGGCTTCGCGCTGGTCGGTGCGGTCGTCGGCGAATTCCTGGGTTCCAAGCAGGGCATCGGCCTGCTAATCTCCACCGCCCAGGGCGCGTTCAACGCGAGCGGCGTGTTCGCGGCGATGATCGTGCTGGCCGTGGTCGCGCTGGCCGCCGACTATCTGCTGACCTGGCTCGAGAAGCGCTTGCTCAAGTGGCGCCCCGCCGCGTTCTGAGCAACGCACGCATCATCGAATGACACGCCCGAACCGCGCCGGTTACCCCGGCGCGGTTCGGCATTGAGGAGACGGAATGGCGCACAGCCTGCGCGGGCGGCTCTTGTGGTGGCTGCTGCTGCCGCTCGCGGCTTTCGTGCTGATCGCGGGCGCGATGTCGTACGACACCGCGCGGCGCACGGCCGGGCTCGTACAGGACAGCGCGCTCGTCGCGTCCGCGCGCACGATCGGCGAGGACGTCGAATGGCGCAACGGGCGGCCGGCGGCCGACGTGCCGCCGGCCGCGCTGGAGATCTTCGAATCGCCGTCGGGCGATTCGGTGTTCTACAAGGTAATCGACGGCCACGACCGGCTGCTCGCGGGCAACCCGGCGCTCGCGGTGCCCGGGCGGCACGGGGTCGAGCCGACGCTGTACGACACGTCGCTCGACGGCGTGCGGCTGCGCGCGGCCGCCTACGACCGCCAGCTGTACGACGAGGGGCAGATCGAGACGGTCACGGTGATCGTCGCGAAGACGACGCGCTCGTACGACGCGATGGTCGCGACGATCTGGCGGCCGCAGCTCGTGCGCCTGTCGCTGATGCTGGTGCTCGCGATCGTGCTCGTCTATCTCGGCCTCACGCTCGAGCTGCGCCCGCTGATGAAGCTGAAGGACGACGTCGCCGACCGCGGGCCGATGGAACTGGAGCCGATCCGCCCGGAGCGGCTGCAGCACGAGCTGCGGCCGATCGTCGACGCGATCAACCAGTGCATCGCGCGGCTCAATACGCACACGGCCACGCAGCGCCGCTTCATTGCCGACGCCGCGCACCAGCTGCGCACGCCGATCGCGGTGCTCGACACGCAGATCCAGTACGCGCAGCAGCGCGACCATGACGATCGCGAGCTGGCGTCGGTGCTCGACAGCATGCAGCGCAGCAGCCGCAAGATGGCCGACGTGACCGACAAGTTGCTGCTGCTCGCGCACGCGGAAGCGACGCCGTCGACGCTGCTCACGCATCGCGTCGATCTCGCGGCCGTCGTGTCGAGCGTGCTCGAGGAAACCATCGTGCTCGCGCAGCAGCGCGACATCGACCTCGGCGCCGATCTCGGCGAACGGCTCGACGTCGCGGGCAGCGACAGCCTGCTGACCGCGCTGGTGATGAACCTCGTCGACAACGCCGTGCGCTATACGCAGCCGGGCGGCTGCGTGACGGTCGCGGCACGGCGCGACGGCGCCGCGGTCGTGCTGGAGGTGGTCGACAACGGCCCCGGCATTCCGGCCGAAGCGCGGCCGCACGTGTTCAAGCGGTTCTACCGCGTGTCGGCCGACACCGAAGGCTCGGGCCTGGGCCTCGCGATCGTCCGCGAGATCGCGCAGGCGCACGGCGGCAGCGCGTCGCTCGCGCCGGGCCCCGGCAATCGCGGTATCGTCGTGACCGTGCGGCTGCCCGCGTACGATTGAAGAGTGCGCCCAAACCTGTCGCTGCGCGCCAGGCCCCCCAAGGGGACTACCTGCCGGGCGGGAAACTTGGGGCGGCCCGACGTTTCCTTGAAGAGATGAAGTCGCCATGAAACTCCTGCTGGTCGAAGACAACGCCGAACTCGCGCACTGGATCGTGAACCTGCTGCGCGGCGAGGATTTCGCGGTCGACTGCGTCGGCGACGGCGAGCGCGCCGATACCGTGCTGAAGACCGAGCGCTACGACGCGGTGCTGCTCGACATGCGGCTGCCTGGCATCAGCGGCAAGGAAGTGCTCGCGCGATTGCGGCGCCGCAACGACAACGTGCCGGTGCTGATGCTGACCGCGCACGGCTCGGTCGACGACAAGGTCGACTGTTTCGGCGCGGGCGCCGACGACTATGTGGTCAAGCCGTTCGAATCGCGCGAGCTGGTCGCGCGGATCCGCGCGCTGATCCGCCGGCAGGCCGGCGTCGGCACGACGCAGCTCGTGTGCGGCGATCTCGTCTATGCGTTCGGCACGCGTGAATTCCGCTGCGGCGACACGGTGCTCGCGCTGCGCCGCCGCGAGCATGCGATTCTCGAAACGCTGATGCTGCAGCAGAACAAGACGGTATCGAAGGCGCGGCTGATGGACAGCGTGTTCGCGCTCGACGACGAGCCGAGCGCGGATGCGATCGACATCTACATCCACCGGCTGCGCAAGCATCTCGCGCTCAGCACGGCCGAGATCATCACGCTGCGCGGGCTCGGCTATATCCTGCGCGCGAAGACCGCGCAGGACTGACGGCGCGGCCCGCGGCATCGATTCGCAGCACGTAACGTTGTTTTGGCAGCCCGCGGGCTGCCCGCCTGCCCGATTCCCGATTATTGCGATTTCGGTGTTTTCACCGATCCGATTCTTTCCTCCGGGAAAGCGGCGTGAAGGATTGCCCCCTCTACGATGCTATGCGTCGACCCTCTCGCTGTGGTCGGCAACAATCGGCATACATTACGTACTGCCAACAAACAGATTTCAATGCGGCAGCTCGGAGGAGACGATCTTGAAACGAAAAACCCTTGCCCTTTCCATCGCGGCGGCAGGCCTGTGCGCCGGCACCCAGGCGCAGGCGCAGTCGAGCGTGCAGCTTTACGGCCTGATGGACCTGAGCTTTCCGACCTACCGGACCCACGCCGACGCCAACGGCAACCATGTGATCGGCATGGGCAACGAAGGCGAGCCGTGGTTCAGCGGCAGCCGCTGGGGCCTGAAAGGCGCCGAGGACATCGGTGGCGGCACGAAGATCATCTTCCGCCTCGAAAGCGAATTCGTGGTCGCGAACGGCCAGATGGAAGACGAGGGCCAGATCTTCGACCGTGACGCCTGGGTCGGCGTCGAGGACGAGCGCTTCGGCAAGCTGACGGCCGGCTTCCAGAATACGATCGCGCGCGACGCGTCGGCGATCTACGGCGACGCGTACGGCTCCGCGAAGCTGACGACCGAGGAAGGCGGCTGGACCAACTCGAACAACTTCAAGCAGATGATCTTCTACGCGGCCGGCCCGACCGGCACGCGCTACAACAACGGCGTCGCGTGGAAGAAGCTGTTCAGCAACGGTATCTTCGCGAGCGCCGGCTACCAGTTCAGCAACTCGACCTCGTTCGCGACCGGCTCCGCATACCAGGTCGCGCTCGGCTACAACGGCGGGCCGTTCGCCGTGTCGGGCTTCTACAACCACGTGAACCACAACGGCTTCAGGAACCAGACGTTCTCGGTCGGCGGCGACTACGCGTTCAGCATCGTGCGCCTGAACGCCGGCTACTTCCGCTACAACGGCGACCAGGGCGCGCTCGGCCAGCGCCACGACGATTCGTGGACCGTGTCGATGAAGATCGCGCCGAAGGGCGCGCTCGACTACGAGCTCGGCTATCAACAGATGCGCATCAAGAACGCCGCGTACAACGCCGACGGCTTCACGCCGAACGCGAACCTCGGCGCGTTCAGCCTGACCAACGGCGTCGGCAACGGCTTCAAGGAGACGATCTATGGGTCGGTGTTCTACCACCTGAGCAAGCGCACCGAGGTGTATCTGGCCGGCGACTACATGAAGCTGCATGGCGGCTACAAGGTGTCGTCGACGTTCGGCGCGAAGAACCAGCTCGAACTGACGTCGGGCATCCGCACGCGCTTCTGACCCGAGGGCCGGTCATCCGGGCGGGGCCCGCCGGGCTCCGCCACACCCTCCATCCGGGATTCTCCATGCTGGCACGGCGGCGCATCGCGCTGACCGTGCCCTTTTTTTCGCCTTTTTTTCGTCGCTTTTGGCCCGCGCAGCGCCCCCGGGGAACGCCGGTCGGCCGCCGCCGCGACCACCGGCCCGAAGCCGCTTGCGGCCCGTCGGGCGGGCGATCGCGGCCGATGCGCGCACGATCGCCTCACATCGGTGCTTGACCTGCGCCGACCGACTCGCTAGCGTTTCGGGTTTGCCCGGGTGGCCATTGCCGCCGGTGCCGTGAGTGCGCCCGACGTCCTGGCGCACGCGGCCGGGCTCCGATGGAAAAAACGATGCAGAAACTCGATGCGGCGAGCCCGCAGGCGATGTCGACGGATTTCACCGCCGATAACGTCGCGCGCCTGAAGGCGCTGTTCCCCGAACTCGTGACCGAAGGCCCGGACGGCGCGTCGGTCGACGTCGACGTGCTCAAGGCGCTGGTCGGCGAGCGCACCGTCGGCGACGCCGACGAGCGCTACGGCTTCCACTGGCACGGCAAGCGCAGCGCGCGCCAGGCCGCGCTCACGCCGTCGACGGGCACGCTGCGTCCGTGCCCTGCCGACAGCGTCGCATGGGACGACACGCGCCACCTCGTGATCGAGGGCGACAACCTCGACGTGATGAAGCTGCTGCACAAGAGCTACGCGGGCAAGGTGAAGCTCGTCTACATCGACCCGCCGTACAACACCGGCAGCGATTTCGTCTATCCGGACGACTTCAGCGACAGCATCCGCCACTACCTGGCGATGACGGGCCAGACCGAAGGCGGCGTAAAGCGCAGCACCAACACCGAGGCGAACGGCCGGTTCCACACCGACTGGCTGAACATGATGTATCCGCGCCTGAAGCTCGCGCACGCGCTTCTGTCGGACGAAGGGCTGATTGCCGTGCACATCGACGAGCACGAGGTGCATGCGCTCGTGCTGATGCTGCGCGAGATCTTCGGCGAGGAGAACGAGCTCGGCGTCGCCGTGTGGGACAAGCGCAACCCGAAGGGCGATGCGCGCGGCGTCGCGTACCAGCACGAATCGCTGGTGCTGTTCGCGCGCAACGCCGAGACGCTGCTCGAGCAAGCGCCGCTGAAGCGCCCGAAGCGCAACGCGCAGCGCATGCTGGATGCCGCGCACGACGCGGTGTACCGCAGCGGCAACGCGAAGGACGCGCAAAAGGCCTACCGCGCGTGGATGAAGGCGCAGACCAACCTGTCGGGCGGCGAGGTGATGTACGACCGGCTGTCGGCCGACGGGCGCGTGTACCGCCTCGTGTCGATGGCGTGGCCGAACAAGAAGAAGGCACCGGACGAGTATTTCACGCCGCTGATCCACCCGGTCACCGGCAAGCCGTGCGCGATGCCGGCGCGCGGCTGGCGCAACCCGCCCGCGACGATGCAGGCGCTGATCGAGCGCGGCCAGATCGAATTCGGTCCGGATGAAACCACGCAGCCGCAGCGGATCTACTACCTCGACGAGAACATGTACGAGAACGTGCCGTCGGTGCTGCCGTTCGCCGGCTCCGACGACGCGCTGCTGAAGACGCTCGGCATCCCGTTCGACCAGCCGAAGCCGGTCGATTTCGCGGCGGCCGTGATCGGCTGGTGCACGCGCGGCGACGACATCGTGCTCGACTGCTTCGCCGGCTCCGGCTCGACCGGCCACGCGGTGATGCAGGTGAACGCGACCGACGGCGGCGCGCGCCGCTACATCCTCGTACAGCTGCCCGAGGCGCTCGACCGCCGCGACAAGACACAGCTCGCGGCCGCCGATTTCTGCGCGAAGCTGAAGAAGCCGCTGACGCTCGCGGAAATCACGAAGGAACGCCTGCGCCGCGCAGCGCAGCAGGTCGCGCGCGACTTCCCGGAAAGCTATGGCGACCTCGGTTTCCGCGTGTACCGGCTCGATACGACCAACGTGATCGAATGGGATCCGCGCCGCGACGACTTCGACCACGCGCTGTTCGCCTCCGTCGAGCACGTGAAGACCGGCCGCAGCGAGGACGACCTGCTCGCCGAACTCACGTTGAAGCTCGGCCTCGATCTGTGCACGCCGGTCGAGCATCACCCGGTCGCGGGCAAGACCGTGCACCTGATCGGCCGCTCGATCGTCGCGTGCTTCGACGCGCGCGTCGCGCGCGACGACGCGGGCCCGCTCGCCGACGGCATCGTCGAGCTGCTCGACGCGACGGGTGCCACGCGCGACGTCACGTGCCTGTTCCGCGACAGCGGCTTCGTCGACGACGTCGCGAAGCTCAATCTCGCCGCGCTGCTCGAACAGCACGGCGTGAAGCGCGTGCGGAGCCTGTGATGCGGCTGCATTTCGAAGCGGATCTCGACTACCAGCGCGAGGCGATCGACGCCGTCTGCGACCTGTTTCGCGGCCAGGAATCGTATCGCGGCGACTTCAGCGTGCTCGCGAACGCCGCGCCCGGCACGACGGCCGCGGCGCAAGGCTCGCTCGGTTTCGCGGTGTCGGAGCAAGGCGTCGGCAACCGGCTGTCGCTGACCGACGACGCGCTCGCGCGCAACCTCGCCGACGTCCAGCTGCGCGGCGGGCTGCCGCCGTCCGGCCAGCCCGGCTCGCGCGACTTCACCGTCGAGATGGAGACCGGCACCGGCAAGACCTACGTGTACCTGCGCACGATCTTCGAGCTGAACCGCCGCTACGGCTTCACGAAGTTCGTGATCGTCGTGCCGTCGATCGCGATCAAGGAAGGCGTGCACAAGACGCTCTCGATCACCGAGGATCATTTCCGCGCGCTGTACGCGGGCGTGCCGTACGACTACTTCCTGTACGACTCCGCGAAGCTCGGCCAGGTGCGCCACTTCGCGGCGAGCGCGGCGATCCAGATCATGGTGATGACGGTCGCCGCGATCAACAAGAAAGAGATCAACAACCTCTATAAAGACAGCGAGAAGACCGGCGGCGAGAAGCCGATCGACCTGATCCGCGCGACGCGGCCGATCGTGATCGTCGACGAGCCGCAAAGCGTCGACGGCGGGCTCGAGGGGCGCGGGCGCGAAGCGCTCGCCGCGATGGCGCCGCTCTGCACGCTGCGCTATTCGGCCACGCACGTCGACCGTCACCACATGGTGTACCGGCTCGATGCGGTCGACGCGTACGAACGCAAGCTCGTCAAGCAGATCGAGATCGCGTCGGCGATCGTCGAGGATGCGCACAACAAGCCTTACGTGCGGCTCGTCGGCGTGTCGAACCGGCGCGGCGCGATCAGCGCGCGCATCGAGCTCGACGTCGCGACCGCGGCCGGCGTGAAGCGCCAGATCGTGACGGCCACCGACGGCGACGATCTCGAGCGCCTGACCAGGCGCGCGTTGTACGCGGGGCTGCGGATCGGTGAAGTGCATGCGGTGAAGGGCGCCGAGTACGTCGAGCTGCGCCATCCGGAAGGCGAGGCGTTCCTGTCGCTCGGCGAGGCGTTCGGCGACATCGACACGCTCGCCGTGCAGCGCGAGATGATCCGCCGCACGATCCGCGAGCATCTCGACAAGGAATTGCGCCTGGCCGAGCGCGGCGTGAAGGTGCTGTCGCTGTTCTTCGTCGATTCGGTCGAACGCTATCGCCGCTACGACGAGAACGGGATGCCGGTGAAGGGCGACTACGCGCTGATCTTCGAAGAGGAATATGCGCGCGCGGCGCGTGTGCCGGCCTATCGTGCGCTGTTCGACGGCGTCGACGTCGCGCTCGAAGTCGAGCGCGCGCACAACGGCTACTTCTCGATCGACCGCAAGGGCGGCTGGACCGACACGAGCGAAAGCAGCGCCGCGGCCCGCGAGAACGCGGAGCGCGCGTACGGCCTCATCATGCGCGAGAAGGAAGCGCTGCTGTCGTTCGACACGCCGCTGAAGTTCATCTTCTCGCACTCGGCGCTGAAGGAAGGCTGGGACAACCCGAACGTGTTCCAGATCTGCACGCTGCGCGACATCCAGACCGAGCGCGAGCGTCGCCAGACGCTCGGCCGCGGGCTGCGCCTCGCCGTCGACCAGGACGGCGAACGCGTGCGCGATCCGGGCGTAAACACGCTCACCGTGATCGCGACCGAGCGCTACGAGTCGTTCGCCGAGAACCTGCAGAAGGAAATCGAGGCCGATACGGGCATCCGTTTCGGGATCGTCGAGGAACACCAGTTCGCGGCGCTGCCGGTGCAGGAAGGCGACGGGCCCGCGCATGCGCTCGGCATCGAGCTGTCGCGCGTGCTGTGGACCCATCTGCACGAGCAGGGCTACGTCGACGCGCAGGGCAAGGTGCTCGACCGGCTGAAGGATGCGCTGCGCCAGAGCGCGCTCGTGCTGCCCGCGGCGTTCGAGACGCTGCGCGCGCCGATCGTCGCGACGCTGCGCAAGCTGTCGGGCCGCTTCGCGGTGCGCAATGCGGACGAGCGGCGCGCGATCGCGTTGCGGCGCGACGCGTCGGGCAAGGCCGTCGTGTTCGGCGACGACTTCCGCGCGCTGTGGGACCGCATCCGCCATCGCACCGTGTACAGCGTCGAGTTCGACAACGCGAAGCTCGTGCGCGACTGCACGGCCGCGCTGCGCGACGCGCCGGACATCGCGCGCGCGCGGCTGCAGTGGCGCAAGGCCGAGATCGACATCGGCAAGGCCGGCATCGAGGCGATCGAGGTGGCCGGCGCCGGCACGGTGCTGATCGACGAAGGCGAGCTGCCGCTGCCCGACCTGCTCACCGAACTGCAGGACCGCACGCAGCTCACGCGCCGCTCGCTCGCGACGATCCTGGCCGACAGCGGCCGGCTCGACGATTTCCGCGTGAATCCGCAGCAGTTCATCGCGCTGGCCGCCGATGCGATCAACCGCTGCAAGCGGCTCGCGCTGGTTGCCGGCATCGCGTACCGGAAGCTCGGCGAACGCCACGTGCATGCGCTCGAGTCGTTCGAGAGCGAGGCGCTGACCGGTTATCTGCGCAACCTGCGGCCGGATGCGCGGAAGTCGATCCACGAGGCCGTCGTGTGCGAGACCGACGCCGAGCGCGCGTTCGCCGATGCGCTGGAAGCGCACGACGGCGTGAAGCTGTACGCGAAGCTGCCCGCATGGTTCCGCGTGCCGACGCCGCTCGGCAGCTATCACCCCGACTGGGCGGTGCTCGCGGAGCAGGATGGCGGCGAGCGGCTGTACTTCGTCGTCGATACGCCGAATGCCGACGGCGACGTGACGAGCGAGCACGAGCGCGCGAAGCTCGCGTGCGGCGAAGCGCATTTCCGGGCGCTGGTGGACGGCGGAGCGGCCGCGCGGTTCGTGCGCGTCAGGCAGGCCGACGCGTTGTTCGAGCCTGTTGCAGCCGTCGCGCCGCTGGCGGGCGCGGGACGCTGAAACAAAGGGCGGCGACGAGCCGCCCTTTTTTCATGACGCGGGCCGCGGCGCTGCCGCGATGCTCGCGTATGAGGGAGCGAATCCGCCTGTCATTCGCGTGAAAGCGGTTCGTATTCTGGCGCGTTCGTGCGTGCGGTTACGGCTGGTTGCAAATCGGGGTCGATGCGCGACGAGCAACGCGACACACCGCAGCGCCCCTTGGCCCGCTGGCAATGAAAAAGGGCGCCGAAGCGCCCTTCTTCCGCATGCGTGCGCCGCGCTTACAGCGTGTGGCCGAATGCGTTCCGATGCGCGTGGCGCGTGGACTTCGATGCATGCGCGGTATGCCCGTGCGAGCGCCCGTGACCGCTGCCCGGCTGCGCGCCGGCACGATCGGCGATCGAATCGGAGCGATCGGCTGCGCGCGACAGGCCCTTGTCGCGGTCGCCCGCGTGCATGCCGTTCGAGTTGCTCAGCGCTTCACCGCTCATGTGGCCGGCGGACATGCCGCCCGCATTGGCACCCATGCCGCCCATCCCGCCGGCACCATGGCCGCCGCCGTTGCCACCACCACCGCCACCACCATTGCCGCCGCCCGCCGCTTGCGCGGAAACGGCGCTGAGTGCGAGCAGCGCAGCTGCGAGCACGGACAGATATCGTTGCGTTTTCATTGTTTGCTCCCTGGAGCGCGTTCGAGTGACTGCATTCTAGGTACGCGCGCGCTTCGTGCGGCGCGGCGTTGTAAATGATCGTAACGGCGCGCGCGGCGCGGTTTCGTCGGATCGATCCGCCGGCGTTCGGCACGCTTGATGAACCGGCCGGTCGGCCGCCACCCGACAAGGGAAATGAAAGGCGGAGACGGCGCGATCGCGCCGTTCCGCCGGTGGCTACGCTTACTGCGCCGGCTGCACGCCCTGCGCTGCGGCCTTGCGCTGCGCGGCCAGTTCCTGCTCGTGTTTCTTCGCCATGTGGCGGCCTACGATACAGCCGCCGACCGCGCCGACCACGGCGTGATGTCCCGCGTAGTGGCCGGCGACGCCGCCCACCACCGCGCCCTTCATGCAGCCCGCCGCGTGCGCGCTGCCGATCGTTGCGAGCGCGACGACGGCGGCCGCCGCGCTATACCTGATGTGTCGAATGGGCATCATGCGATCACACTCCTCTCGTCGTCGTGCTCGGTGTCCTCATGAACCGGTTGCCCGGTTCAGTTCCAGCGGCCGCGCCAGCCGTCGCCGTCACGCCAGCCGCGCTCGCGCCACTCGTGCTCGCGCCATTCACGACGGCGCCATTCGTGTTCGCGCCATTGACGCTCACGCCAGTCGTCATCGCGATAGTAGCCAACCGGCGCGTACGTCACCGGCGGCGGCGCGACGTAGACCGGCGCCGGCGCCGCATAGACGCCCGGCACGCCGATGCCGACCGCCAGGTCGACGTGGGCCGATGCGATGCCCGAAGCTGCCAGCGCCGCTACGCCGAGAACTGCACCGAGAATAAGTTTCTTGCTCATTTCGCGACTCCCTGCACGTGTCGTGCGTCATGTGACTACGGTTCGGAGTCTAGGCACCACGGGCGGACACAGGTGAAACCGGTATGCGAGACCGGTAACGGACGTTTACGGAGGGGCGCGAAGCCTTACGGGACAAGGGTGACGAGCGATTCGACACGCCGTTGCAACGACGCATCGAATCGGGAGAGTCGGGAAATTTTGCCGGCGCGCGGGCCGGCGACGCAGACCGCACGCGTCCCGCGCGCACGCCGTGCGAGCGGATCGCGACGACTCGCGACGACGTTACGCGCGGATATCGTCGACGCTGCGCAGCCAGTGCACGCTGAACAGCTGGTCCGCGTCGGTCCACACGGTGTCGGGCTCGAAGCCCGCACGCCGCGCGATCGCCTGGAAGCCGTCGATCGTGAACTTGTACGAGTTCTCCGTGTGGATGCGTTCGCCGGCCTCGAAGCGGAACGCGTGGCCGCGCACGTGCACCGTCTGCGCGATATCGCTGACGAGATGCATCTCGATGCGCTGCAGCTCACGGTCGTAGAACGCGCAATGCGAGAACGCGTCGAGATCGAAATCCGCGCCGAGCTCCGCGTTCGCGCGGGCGAGCAGGTTCAGGTTGAACTGGGCGGTCACGCCCTGCGCGTCGTTGTACGCGTGATGCAGCGTGCGTTCGTCCTTCACGAGATCCGCCCCGACCAGCAGGCCGCCGCCGCGCAACAGCCGCGCGGCGTCGCGCAGGAACGTATCGGCTTCCTCCGGCGAGAAGTTGCCGATCGTCGAGCCGGGAAAGAAGCCGATGCGCCGGCGTGGCGTGCCGGTCAGCTCGGCCAGCTGCTCGGCCTTCGTGTAGTCGGCCGCGAGCGGCGCGACGTCGAGCCACGGATACGCGGCACGCAGCCGCGCGGCCGCGCCGTGCAGGTAGTCGGCCGAGATGTCGATCGGCACGTAGCGCGCCGGCGCGTTCGCATAGTTGTCCGCGCACGCGTCGAGCAGCACGCGGATCTTCTCGAGCGAGCCCGCGCCGAATTCGACGATGTCCGCATGCGGGCCGACGCGCCGCACGATCTCGGCCGCGCGATCGCGCAGGATCCCGAGTTCGGTACGCGTCGGGTAATACTCCGGCAGTTCGCAGATGCGATCGAACAGCGCGGAGCCGGCCGCATCGTAGAAGTATTTCGGCGGAATGCTGCGCGGCGTGCGCGACAGCCCGTCGATCAGGTCGCGCTCGAACGCGCTCGGCCGCGCATCGCGGGCGGGTTGCAGGCCACCGCTCGTGGCCGTCAGATCAGACGTCTCGCGCAAGTCGCACTCCCGTGAATTGCCAGCGCGCGGCCGGCGGAAAGAAATTGCGGTACGTCGGCCGTTCGTGCCCCGGCGGGGTCGCGATGCTGCTGCCGCGCAGGACTTGCTGGCCGACCATGAACTTGCCGTTGTATTCCGCGGCGACGCCTGCGAGCGGCCGAAAGCCCGGATACGGCTCGTAGGACGAACGCGTCCACTGCCATACGTGCCCGAGCATCTGCGCGATGCCATCCGCGCCGAACGCGGCCTCCCATTCGAATTCCGTCGGCAGGCGCGTGCCGGCCCATTCCGCATACGCCGCCGCTTCGTAGAAGCTCACGTGACACACGGGCGCATCGGGCGCGAGCGGCTCGACACCGTGCAGGCCGAACGCGCGCCAGGCGTGTGCGGCTGCCGGATCACCGTCGTCGCCGGGAATCCAGTACGCGGGCCCTTGCCACCCTTCCCGCTGCACCGTCGCCCAGCCGTCGGACAGCCAGTATTCGGGGCGGACATAGCCGCCGTCCGCGATGAAGGCCGCGAATTCCGCATTCGTCACGAGACGGTTCGCGATCTCGCACGGACGCACGAGCGCGGTATGGCGCGGCCGTTCGTTGTCGAACGAGAACGCGGCGCCATCGTGGCCGATCTCGACGAGCCCGCCCGGCTGATGCAGCCAGCGCAGCGGGCCGGCATCGCCCGCGGCCCGGGCGGCGTGCCCGGCGTGAGCATTGGCGCCGCTGCGCGGCCGGAACGCGGGCTTGAGCGGGTTGCACGAGAACGCATGCAGCATGTCCGTGACGATCAGTTCCTGATGCTGCTGTTCGTGATGCAGGCCGAGCTCGATCTCGGGCGCGATCGTGGCGAGCAACGCCGGATCGGCACCGTCGAGCGCGCGCAGCATCGCATCGTCGACGTACCGCCGGTACGCGTGCACCTCATCGAGCGACGGACGCGTGAGCAGCCCGCGCTGCGGCCGCGGATGGCGCGGGCCGAGCGCTTCGTAATAGGAATTGAAGAGGAACTGGAACGCGTCGTCGAACGGCGCGTAGCCGCGCACGCGGCGCATCAGTACGACGGTTTCGAAGAACCAGGTCGTATGCGCGAGATGCCATTTCACGGGACTCGCGTCGGGCATCGACTGCACGGCCTGGTCTTCGGCGGACAGCGTCGCGGTCAACGCGATGCTATGGGCGCGCACGTCCTGGTAACGGCGCTGAAGCTGGGATGCAAGGAGGCTCATCGGTTTACCGTTCACGTCGCGATTCGCTGCGTTGCGTTGCCGGAAAAAGGAAAGCCTTGCGCTCGGATGCGCGCGGCTGACGTGCGACCTTCATTGCTGCGTCGTCGGGCAGCCGGCGCGCGAGCCGGGCCGCTGGTGCGGCGTGACTTCATCTACCCGTGCAGAACAGTATGGGCCAGAAATGTGAACGTCGCGAATCGGATTTCGGGTGAAACGAGCGCGAAAGAAAAATGAAAGCATCGACCATGCGCGGAGCGGCGGCGTGACGAACCGTCGATGCCCGTCATGAGGGGGGCTCGGAGGGTGAACGCAATGTGCATGCCCGCGGGTTCGCCATGCCGACGCCTCATGACATCCACACCGGCGTCATGAAAGAACGGATGACACGGGTTCGCCACGCGAGCGGCGCCATGGAATCGAAATCGGCACGGGTCCGCGCGGCGGTGTCGCGGACCTCGACACCGCCGTTCAACCGCTCTGCCCTTCGCGCGCTTCCCGGCTTTTGAAAATTTTTTTGCGTCGATGTCACAGGCGCGCAGGGCTCGCTCGTCATATCGCCGGAACCCACACGAAAGGAGAAGGAACCATGACTGCGAAACTCAATCCGTTCGCCGCCGCGCCCGCAATGATGAAGAACTGGATGGCCGTCTCGGTCGCCGCTGCCGGGAGCCTCGAGCCGACACTGATCGAGTTGGTCAAGATCCGCGCGTCGCAAATCAACGCGTGCGCGAACTGCCTTAACATGCACACCGTCGAGGCGCGCGAGCAAGGCGAGACCGAGCAGCGCATCAACCTGCTGGCCGCATGGCGTGAAGCGCCCTGCTACACCGACCGCGAACGCGCGGCGCTCGGCTGGACCGACGCGCTCACGCGGCTTTCAGAAGGCCATGGCGCGCACGAGGCCGCGTATGCGGTGCTGAACGACCACTTCAGCCAGGAGGAACAGGTGAAACTCACGGTGATGATCAACGTGATCAACGGCTGGAACCGGCTGGCCGTCGGCTTCGGGCTGTGGATCGATCCCGCCGAGGCGAAGGCCGCTGCCGCGAAGATGGTGGCGTGATGACCCACCTCGATCCGGCCGCCGGCAGCGCCGCAGACCGGGCCGACGCAGCGGCGAGCTTCGACCCGCTGCGTCGGACGCTGATGCGCGTCGCGTACCGGATGCTCGGTTCCGTCGCGGACGCCGAGGACATGGTGCAGGAGGCGTTCATCCGCTGGATGGACGTCGATCGCACCGAGGTGCGCGTGCCCGAGGCGTTCCTGCGCCGCATGGTGATGCGCATGTGCCTCGACCAGCTGAAGTCCGCGCGGCACCAGCGCGAGACCTACATCGGCCCGTGGCTGCCCGAGCCGGTCGTCGAGGAAAATGAACAGGAGGACGTCACGCTGCCGCTGATGCTCGCGCTCGAACGGTTGTCGCCGCTCGAACGTGCGGCGTTCCTGCTGCACGACGTGTTCGGCCTCGCGTTCGACGAGATCGCGACGACGATCCAGCGCGACCCGGCCGCCTGCCGACAGCTCGCCGCGCGGGCGCGCACGCATGTGCGCGAGGCGCGGCCGAGGTTTCATGTCGAGAAGCAGCGCGGGATCGAGCTGGCCGAGGCGTTTTTCGCGGCGTCGCGCAGCGGCGACATGCGCGCGCTCGGCGCGATGCTCGCCGAGGACGTGAGCCTGCATTCGGACGGCGGCGGCAAGCGCACGGCCGCGGGCAAGCCGGTGTTCGGCTTCGAGCGCGTGATGAAGCTGCACGCGTACCTCGCCGAGCTGTTCGCCACGCATGCGTCGAAGCTCGTGCGCGCGGGGTTCGTCAACGGGCTGCCGGGGTTCGTCACACTGGAAGCGGATGGCGAGCTGCAGACGACGGCTCTCGAGATCGAGGGCGGGAAGGTCGTCGCGATCTATGTCGTGCGGAATCCTGACAAGTTGAGGCATCTGCATTGAGGGGTGGCGGATGGGCGCTTTGCGCCCGCTTCCCCTGCTCTGCGTTCTGCTTTGCCGGCTGCCGGCTGCTTGTTGCGCGTGGATCGCACACGCTGCATCGGCACGCGCATGCGAAGTTTCGGCCGCAAAAAGAAAAACGCCACGCGATGTTGCCGCGTGGCGTTTGTATGTTGGCGAGCCGGATTGCCTGTAGGCAATGCGAGCTGCCAGACCCCTTCATTTTGTTCGTTGGTAGGCTCGATTGGATTCGAACCAACGACCCCCACCATGTCAAGGTGGTGCTCTAACCAACTGAGCTACGAGCCTAAGAAGCCGCGAATTATAGAGAGGGTTTTGGAGGTGCGCAAGCCCCTTCGTGAAAATTTTTTGAATCGGGGAGGATGCGTTGGGGGATCGTCCGGCGCTCGAGCGCAGACCGCAATCGCATCCGGGTTCATCCTCACTGCGACGTCTCACCGGGCCCGGGTACGTTCCGTCATAATGGATTCGTCGCGAATCCGGGGCCGGGGGTTGCGAACGACAATCAAGAGCAGGAACCGGCCCGATCCGGTCACGGGGAACAGGCGCGCGCGATGCACGATCCGCGCGCCACCTTGCATGAACCAGTAGCACCTCGTGACGACGGCAGACCGCAACGCACGCGTAACGATATCGGGGTGGGTATGGTCGCGCTCAATCTGGTAATTCCCTGCTTCAACGAAGAAGCCGTGTTGCCGGAAACCGTACGCCGGCTCACGATCCTGCTTGATCAGCTTACCCGCGACGGCATCATTGACGGCGCGAGCGGCGTGACCTTCGTCGACGACGGTTCGCACGACCGGACCTGGTCCCTCATCGAAGGCTTCCATGCCGCTGATCCACGTATCCACGGCCTCAAGCTGTCGCGCAACCACGGGCACCAGAACGCATTGCTTGCCGGGCTCATGAGAGTCAACGGCGACGTGCTGATCAGTCTCGACGCCGATCTCCAGGACGACCTCGACGCGATTCCGCGCATGCTGCGCGAATACCAGTCCGGCGCCGAGATCGTATTCGGCGTGCGGCAGCGTCGTGACAGCGACGGCTTCTTCAAGCGCGTCAGCGCGCGCGGCTACTACCGGCTGCTGCGCCGCTTCGGCGTCGACATCTTGCCGGATCACGCGGACTTCCGCCTGATGAGCCGCCGGGCGATCGAAGAATTGCGCGGCTTCCGCGAGGTCAACCTGTTCCTGCGCGGCATCGTGCCGCTGCTGGGCTTCCGTACCGCGATCGTCCGGTACGACCGGCAGCCGCGCTTCGCCGGCGAAAGCAAGTACCCATTGGCGAGGATGATCCTGCTCGCGTCGGACGGTGTCGCGTCGTTTTCGACGAAGCCGCTGCAATGGAGCGCGTACGTTGGCGCGCTGCTCGCGCTGGCCTCGACCGTGTTCGGCATCTGGGCGCTGTCGATCCGGCTGTTCACCGACCGTTCGGTGCCCGGTTGGGCGTCCACCGTGATCCCGATGTACTTTCTCGGCGGCCTGCAGTTGCTGTTCCTCGGCGTAATCGGCGGCTATGTCGCGAAGATCTATTCGGAGACGAAGCAGCGCCCGCGCTTCATCGTCGAGAAGACGCTATGACGGGCCATCGGTCCTGTCGCGCAACGACCCGGTGCCAGGCTGGCGGCGGTCTCTCACGCGGGGGCTCGTGCAATGGATGACAGCACGGTAAGCGGCCGCTTGCCGCGTGCGTGGCCATATCGCACAGCCGATCGCACGTTGCGCGCATTGTTCGTTGCGACGGTCGCCGCCGCCGGCCTGCTGTTCTGGCTCGCGCCGCACCCGCCGATGGTCGATCTTCCGCAGCATGCGGCACAGGTCGCCACGCTGCGCGACCTGCTGCGCGGCCAGTCGCCATGGGCGCCATTGCTGCGGATCAATCTGTTTACGCCCTACCTGCTCGGCTATGGCGCGGCAGCGCTGCTTTCGTTCGTGATGCCCGTCGCGGCTGCGTTCAAGGTCATGCTGACCCTGTCGTTCTATGGTTTCGTCGCCGCGTACCTCGCGCTGCGCCGGCGTCTCGGTACGGACCCGCGCCTCGACTGGCTGTGCGTGCCCGGATTCTTCGGCTTCGCATACGAGTTCGGTTTCTACTCGTACCTCGTCGCCGTACCGGTCGCGATGATCTTCCTGGCGCTCGCGCTCGACTATGCCGGGCGGCCGACAGCCCGCCGCGGCGCACTGCTGGTGCTCGTGAATCTCGCGCTGTTTTTCTCGCACGGACTACTCTTCGTATTCGCGAACGCGATCGGCGTGCTGTTCCTGCTCGTGCGCCTGCGCACGACCAGCATGTTGCCGCGCGTGCTGCTCGCCTCGTGGCCGTATGCGATCCTCGCCTCCGTCACCGTGCTGTACGCGGCGTTGCATCGTGACGTCGATCTGACGCCGATGTATCCGTTTACCGTGATGTGGGGGATCAGCCCGGTCGTGCGCGTGTTCGCGGCCGTGCTCTATCCGTGGGGTGTCGCCGGCGACAGCCGTTCGCTGCTGGCATTCCTGCTGATCGCTGCCGCACCGTTCGTGATGGCATCGAAACCGAACCGGCAGGTCGCCGCCTATGTACCGGCAATCATCGTGACCATCGTCTGGTTTACCGTGCCGCTGTTCGCGATCAACACGTTTTTCCTGTATCCGCGCTTTGCGCTGTTCCTGTTTCCGTTTTATGCGCTGATGTTCCGCGCGCCCGCACCAATGGAACCCGGCCGGCGAATGCCGCAGCTCGCGCTGATGACGCAGTTGCTCCTTGCCGTGGTCTGCGCCGGTTTCATCGTTCAGCAAGGTGTCCGCGCGCTGCGCTTCGCCGACGAGAGCGCTGATTTCGACGTCATTGCCAACGCAATCGAACCCGCGCAGCGCGGCCTTGCGATCATCGTCGACAGGACGAGCCCGGCTGCCGGCAACCCGTATGCCTACGAGAACTTCGCGCTCTGGTATCAGGCCGAGCACCGCGGATTCGTCGATTTCAATGCCGCGCGGTTCCCGCCGCAGATCGTCCGCTTTCGGCTCGACCGGCTGCCCGGTGTCGGGCCGTCCGACGTCTCGCCGCTGCCGCTGTACCGGCACTTCGACTGGCAGCGGCACCAAGGGCGCCTGTACCGGTATTTCTTCGTTCGCGCCGAGACACCGCTGCCGGACACGTTTTTCGCCAATCCGGACTGTCGCGTCGTGCGCGTGAAGACGGCGGGCGAATGGTCGGTGTACGAGAAGCAGGCTTGTCGAGGCGATTGATTGCACTGCGTCGCATGCGGTGCGATGCGTCGCGCCACGTCGTGCACCGATCGCACCATCGGGAGATTGCGATGTCACCTGGATTCATCGCGGACGATACGCCGCGCTCGTATGACGAGATCTTCTACCGATACCAGCGCGAGGGATCGGCGCGGTCGGCGCATGGCGTGCTGCCCGGCGTCAACGCGCTGCTGAAGCCTGCGAGTATCCTCGACGTCGGTTGCGGTGCCGGAGCATGGCTCAGCGTGCATCGCCAGCTCGGCGTGCAGGACATCACCGGCATCGACGGCGACTATGTCGATCGTTCGATGCTGATGGTCGACCCTGCCGATTTCGTACCGGCCGATATTTCGAAGCGCTTCGATCTCGGGCGATCGTTCGATCTCGTCCAGTGCCTCGAAGTCGGCGAGCACGTGCCAAAGGCATCCAGCGAGGCACTCGTCGACAATCTCGTCCGGCACGGCAAGCGCGTGCTGTTTTCCGCCGCCGTGCCTGGCCAGGGCGGCGAGAACCACATCAACGAACAGCGCTACGAATTCTGGCGCGACCTGTTCGCGCGCCACGGCTACCAGCTGTTCGATTTCGTCCGGCCGATGATCGCCACGGACATGCGCATCGAGCCGTGGTACCGCTACAACCTGCTCTTTTTCGCTGCCGCCGACGAAGCGGAGTGGCTGCCGGACGCGATCGGACAACACCGCGTCGACAGCCGTTCGGGCATACCGGACGTGTCGCCGCCCGGCTACAAGGCGCGCAAGTTGCTGCTGCGCTGGCTGCCGGTGCGCGTGAAAACCGGCATCGCCATGCTGAAGAGCCGGATGGTCGCCAACCAATTGAAGCGCCACGAGGAACACCGGTGAAACTGTCCGTCTACGTGCTCATTCTGGCCGGCGTGTTCCTCGCGGCAACCGGCCAGGTCGCGTTCAAGATCGGTGCCGACGGCCGCCATGCATTGACTGAATTCATCAATGCGTGGGTCGCGCTGGGGTTGCTCTGCTACGGCGCAGGCACGGTGCTCTGGATCTTCGCTTTGAGCAAGACCGGGCTCACCGTCGTGTATCCGTTTACCGCGCTTACGTTCGTGCTCGTCTTTCTGGCCGGAATCGTGTTCTTCGGCGAGCGTGTGTCGTATGCGCAATGGGGAGGCGTCGCGATGATCCTCGGCGGGCTGTATCTGATCGCCATGGTTCGATAGCGGGGCGGACTGGCGCTGCAACTTATCCACAGCGCGCTATGGATAACCGTCCGGCAAGCCTCTGGATTCACAGTGGAACGATTGAGGATATGTCGACGCGACTGTGAATCGACGGAAAGTTGTTCTGTGATGCACAGCGATTTTCCTGTGCATCGCCTGTGGTTATGCATTCCACTTCATGCTGAAAATTCAGGGCGTTACGGAAGTTATCCACTGTGAGGCTGCGGGCTTGTTAACTATCACTACGTATATATACGAACTCTGTTAACACCTTTGGATAAGCACAGTCCGCCGACTGTGATCCGGGCGGGATATGCACTGCGTGCGGTGGATGGATCAAGCGAAGCCGAAGCCGGTGACCGCTCGAACGCTCGTATCGGTAGAATCGCCGGGGTTCGGGATCGTTGTCGGTTCAAGGGCGAGCGATTCAACGTGAAGTTCGATCCCGGCGATCGATGAAGGCTCCCGTCAATGAGATGCTGGTGATCGATATTGCTGGCTGCGTCGTGGGTGCTCATGACCGATGCGGCTGCACAAGGTCCGTTATGACGACCACGCCACCGTCGTACGACATGACGGACGACACGACGCTGGAGTCCGTGCGGCCGTGGCGCCCGATTGTCGCGTGTGGACAACCGGCACGCAAAACAATCAGGAACGCTGTGTGCCCCCCTCGGGAACACATTGATTCGAAGCGCTCACGCGCATGCGAACAACCCGTGAGCGGCCGAATCGAAATCCTGTGTACCAGCTCGGCGAGGGCGATGTGGATATCGCGACCCAAAGACACTCGAAATGCTGTGCGGGCCGAAGGTGAGTGATTCAACCAGAGACGGCATGCCGAGCCGCTGGGGCCGATGCGGATATCCTGCGTCCAGAAGACGCCAAACCCTGTGACGTCGGAACCGAAGAGGGTCTACCCATCCGGGAACGCACCGCGACGAGGTTCGCGGTGTGGACAACCACCACAAAAGCGAATTTAAACGCTGTGGCCCCGAACGGTGAACGTGCGTGCTTTCAGGCTTGTCGAACCGCATCGGACGGACCGCAGTCAGCGCACAACGGCCACCAACCGACAGCGTATCGTCCAGCTCAAATCTGCTGATCGAGCGCCCTCACGACCGCGTGCTCACCAAGACTATCCACAGGCCCGACCACCGCGAAGTTGAGCCCATTCACCGACCCATACCGCGCCAGCAACGACCCATCCACGCGTTGCCCGGCCGGCAGCAGCCGATGTTTCGATTCCGCGGGCCGGAGATAGAAGCTCAGCGTCCGCCCGGCGTCGTCCTCATAGAGCACCATCGCGGCCGTGGCCCCACTATCCGTCGTAAACAACCGCCCGCCAACCGGCCGGAACCCCGCCGCACTCAAATCCGGCAGCCTGGCCGATGCCCCCACGCGCCGGGTGAGCCAAGTTTGCAAATCCTTCGCACCCGTCGGCCGGAAATCCACCTTCGCGGCCTGATCGACCACCATCATCCGGTAAGCCTCGACCGCATCGCTCATCGGCGCAATCGGCGGCGCCGCGTTCCATCCACGCGCCTGCCAGCCGCCAAACGTCCCGAGCCCGATACAGAACACGAACGACGCCGCCATCGCGAACCGCACCCGCGAGCGCTCCGCACGCTTCGCACGAATCGCCGCCGGATCCAGCGCAGGATTCTCGCCAGGCATCCGCACGCCTTCGAGCGCGGCCCGTAACCGCTGCGCATCCTGCTGCCAGTGCTGCACCTGTTCCGCGCTCTCCGGATGCAGCGCGAGATATCGCTCGACCGCGGCGCGCGCATCGTCGTCGAGTTGGCCGTCGACATAGGCCTGGAGATCGTGTTCGTCGGGACGGAGCGTATTCATTTCATCAAACGGAGAGAAGGAGCGGGAAGCTCGCCGTCGCTGAGCTGGCGCAGCGCCTGGCGGGCGCGGGAGAGTCGCGACATCACGGTGCCGATCGGCACGTCGAGCAGGTCGGCAACTTCCCGGTACGTGAAGCCCTCGACCGCGACGAGCAGCAGCAGGCTGCGCTGCTCGTCGGACAAACGGCCGAACGCTTCGAGCGTCGCGCGCGCGGCCACCTCGCGTTCGGCGGACGGCCAGTGCGCTTCGTCGTCGTCGCGAATGCGGCCGAGCAGCCACGCATAGCGCTTCGCGCTGCGTTTGCCGTCGAGAAACTGCCGGTAAAGGATCGTGAAGAGCCAGCTGCGCAGCGACGCGTCGTCGCGGCGGCTCGCCCAGCGCGACAGCGCACGCTCGAGCGTCGACTGGACGAGATCGTCGGCCGCATGGACATCACGTGCCAGCCAGAGCGCGAAGCGTCGCAGCCTGGGGATGAGTTCGCGTAATGCGTCGTCGTCGGGGGCGTTTGAGGGCATGGCCGGGGGCGCGAGCCGATAAGCGTGGAGATGCCGCGTAGGACGCCGGTCGGCGCCGCTTATTCCGTCAGCATACGAAAAATTTCTTCATGGAATAAAGCGGCGCGGGTGGCGTCCTACACGCGTTCGACAATGATCTGACGATCGGGAGTGCATCCATGAAGCAATCATCCTCTTCTTCACCGCCGCGCGAGCCTGGGCGCGGATGGTGGCGCTGGGCCGTGATCGGCGGCGCGGTGGCCGGCGTGGCCGTGGCGTTCGGGTATGTCGGCGGCTGGCTCGCGCCGGCGCGTCTGACCCCGCACCGGCTCGTCGACGCGCTGCAGACGGCCGGCGGCGAGCATCCGGGTTTCCGGCGCAATCACGCGAAGGGCGTTTGCGTGACCGGCTACTTCGAAGGCAACGGCGCGGCTAGCGCGTATTCGGTCGCACCGTTCTTCAAGGCGGTGCGCACGCCGGTGGTCGGCCGCTTTGCGCTGCCGGGCGGGAATCCGTATGCGCCCGACAGCAGCGTGCCGATCCGCAGTCTCGCGCTGAAGCTCACCGCACCGGACGGCCAGCAATGGCGGACCGGGATGAACGCGATGCCGGTGTTTCCGGTGGCGACGCCGAAGGCGTTCTACGCGCAGCTGCTGGCGACCCGGCCGGATCCGGCGACGGGCAAGCCCGATCCGGCGAAGGTCAAGGCGTTTTTCGGCGCGCATCCGGAGACGGCTGCGTTCCGCGCATGGGTGAAGGGTGCGAAGCCGAGCGCGAGCTACGTCACCGAAAGCTATTACGGGCTGAACGCGTTCTACTTCGTCGATGCGGCCGGCAAGCGCCAGGCGGTGCGTTGGCGCGTCGTGCCGGAGCAGACGGCGGGCGCCGGGGACGTCGCGACGGCCGCGGATCCGAACGTGCTGCAGCAGGACCTGACGCGGC
This sequence comes from Burkholderia sp. Bp9099, assembly GCF_003857805.1. Lineage (NCBI taxonomy): Bacteria > Pseudomonadati > Pseudomonadota > Betaproteobacteria > Burkholderiales > Burkholderiaceae > Burkholderia > Burkholderia sp. Bp9099. The sequence goes on along the minus strand of NZ_QTPU01000005.1, from coordinate 1,258 downwards.
GCATCGCGGACGGCGCGCAGAAGTGGAAGCTGCTCGTCACGCTGGCGGAACCCGGCGACCCGGTGGACGACGCGACGAAGACCTGGCCTGCGCAGCGGATGACGATCGACGCGGGCACGCTCGTGCTCGATCGCGTGGAGCCGCAGGACAGCGGGCCGTGCCGGGACGTGAATTACGACCCGACGGTGCTGCCGCAGGGGATTCAGGTGTCGGGGGATCCGTTGCTGGCGGCGCGGTCGGCGGCTTATGCGGATTCGTATCTGCGCAGGACAAGTGAAGAGGCCGGCGTGGCTGGCGCGGCGCGATTGAGTGCGGAGGGACGATGATGAAGGCTGCTACGACGTTTGGCTTGCCGGCGAGGCTGCTGCATTGGGTGATGGCCGCGATGATCCTCGCGATGCTGTTCATCGGGGTGGGGATGGTGGCGTCGGTTTCCGGGCGGCACGATTTCCTGGTGGCGTTGCACAAGCCGCTGGGGATCGCCGTGCTGGTGCTGGTGTGTGTGCGAATCGTCGTGCGGCTTTCGTCGAAGCCGCCGGCGTTGCCTGAGGATTTGCCTTGGTGGCAGAAGGTTGCCGCGCATGGGTCGCATCTGGTGCTGTATGCGCTGATGCTGGCGATGCCGCTGATCGGGTGGGCGATGCTGTCGGCTGGCGGGTATCCGGTGACCTTGGGCGGCGGCGTGCAGTTGCCGGCGATCGTTGCGGCTGATCCGGTTGCGTTCGCCTGGCTCCGGGTCGCGCATCGCGTGCTGGCCTATCTGTTCTTCTTGACGTTCCTCGCGCACTTCGCGGCGGCGCTGTATCACGGACTGATTCGACGGGACGGCGTGGTGAGGGCGATGGTTGGGCGGTAATCGACGGAAGGTTGAGTTCGCTGCGGCGGGGCGGTTCACGGGCGACCGAGGCTGCTCTTGCCGTGCCGCTTATCTATGACCACTAGGGCGGTTCAGCGGCTCCCGGCCTAGCACGTCAAAAATATTTCACAAAAGGGGTTGCGGAGACCGGGGCAGGTGCTTAGAATCACGCCTCTTTCGCGCTAACGGAAACGCAGCGCGGGGGGAAGAAGGGAAGCGGTGCTGTTGAAGTCGGTTTTATCGACTCCAGTGCATACGAAATTAAACCGTAGTCGTCGCAACGAAGTAGTTAAAAAAGTTGTTGACGAGTTTTAAAAAACGGTTGATAATCTCGCTTCTCTGCTGCTGAAAACGCAGCGCTGCTGAGAAAGCCTCCGGGTCCTCGCAGAAATGCTCTTTAAA